>CACZOE010000326.1 GCA_902782695.1 uncultured Lachnospiraceae bacterium
CTGTAGCCCACCTCAAAGCCCACATCAGAGGTCTTCATAGATGTAGTGGTCAGCAGATCTTTCGCTTTCTCCATTCTGACTGTGGTCAGATAATCGATAAATGTAATTCCCGTCTCTTTTCTGAATATGGCACTGAAATGATTTGAGCTGACATTTACATTTGAAGAAACCAGCTGAAGTGACATGTCTTCATTCTGATAATTATCACGGATAAAATCCTTTGCCTTTTCTATAATGCCCAGATATTTCTGGTCGGAAATCTTATTTCTGTATTCGATAACTTCCTTGATAAGCTTCCCTACATATTCTTTGGCAGTTTCAACCGAATCATTATATTTCATAGGCTCCGACTGACCGCCAAGAAGCCTGATTGATTCCTCTCTGTTAAGTCCCAGACTTTCCAGCAGATTAATTGCACTGAAAAGGGATTCCACCAGCACATACTGGCGAAGCATAACAGACTCCAATGCCTCTCTTCCCATGCTTTCAAAATAATCCTCTACCAGATCCTCGGTTTCGGATATGGTTCCCTGCCTCATAAAATTATAGATTGTCTTATTTGATATCATACCAACATCTATGCTGTTGATATCAAAATTATCGATTCTTTTATCTGAAACGCTTCTGTCAGTACTGAGGTTTTCCTTTTCCTTACCGGAACTATCTCCATAGAAAACGCAGCTTTCCTTATGCATGTATCTTTCGGCAAACTTCTTACTGGCATCAGCGTAGGAAATGTTAACATCACGGATTCGTTCCACCCATTTTCCCACAGAAATAAAATACTTCATATCAGGGTAATCTACCATGAGATCTCTTATTTTTGTGATTCCAGCTTCAATCCGGTTTTCCATCTCCTCAACGGTATCTGATTTCACCAAAAAACACAGGACATCTCCCACCTGCTCATACAGATAGACATTTCCCGTATCCGAATACATTTCCTTGGCTTTTATATACAGTTCTTCCTTCGTTCCTGAATATTCATCTATATCCCCGGAATCATCATTTTTAGGAAACACCTGCATCAGAACAGTAGAATAATATGCCGCTGTAATTTCTATACCGATGTCTTTTCCCAGAGATATGGAGTCCTGGATAGACAGTTTTCCATCAATCATGTCATGAAGGAATTTCTGCTGTTCCAGAGTTCTGATTTCCTCTCTGTCCTTTAGATACTTGAGTCTAGCCTCAGTTTCCTGCTGCTGAATCTTTATACTATCGGCTATTTTCTTCAGCTCATTCATCAGATTCTCACCTGATACCGGCTTCAGGATATATTCCTCCACACCGATGCTGATAGCCTGCTTGGCATAATTAAAGTCATCATAACCGCTGAGAACGACTATTTTTATCTGTGGCATCTCCTTCTTGACCAGCCTGGATAGCTCCAGACCATCCATGAAAGGCATACGTATATCTGTAATCAGAATATCAGGCCTTAAGCTGAGTATTTTGGGAAATGCAACCTCTCCGTCACCGGCTTCTCCCACCAGTTCGAAGCCATCCCGTTCCCAGTCAACCGACTTTTTTATTCCCTCTCTGATGGCATATTCATCTTCTACTAAAAATACCTTGATCATTTTATAACCTCTTTTAAAACACAAATGACAAGAGGGACGTCTCACTGCCACATCAAATGTGACGATAGAAACGCCCCCGTGTCACATTCTACTGTCCGTAGTATGCATTTTCACCATGCTTACGGAAGAAATGTTTATCTCTGATACAATCAGGTGCAGGTTTTACTTCAGGATTAATAAGCTCAGTCTTCAGAGCCATCTTTGCAACTTCCTCCAGAACTACTGCATTGTGAACTGCTTCAGCAGCATCCTTACCCCAGGTAAATGGACCATGATTTGTACACAGTACTCCAGGAGTATACATAGGATTCAGTCCTCTTCCATCAAAAGTTTCAATGATAACCAGACCTGTATTTTTCTCATAAGCTTCGTCTATCTCTTCAGGAGTAAGACTTCTGGCACATGGGATTTCTCCGTAGAAATAATCCGCATGAGTTGTTCCATAAAGAGGTATGCTTCTTCCGGCCTGTGCCCATGAAGTAGCCTCAGGAGAATGTGTATGAACCACACCTCCTATTTCCTCATATCTTTTATAAAGTTCCAGATGTGTAGGAGTATCTGAAGAAGGCTTATACTTTCCTTCAACCCTGTTTCCATCCAGATCCATAACAACCATATCATCCGGTGTCATAGTCTCATAGTCAACTCCACTTGGTTTTATAACAAAAAGTCCTGCCTCTCTGTCTATTCCACTTACATTTCCCCAGGTATAGGTTACAAGTCCTCTCTTAGGGAGTTCCATATTTGCTTCAAAAACCTTCTGTTTTAATTCTTCTAACATTTATCTATCCTCTCTGTTTTTTCTTTGCCTTTATGACCAGAAGCATTATTTCATGCATTCAACTGCTGCTCTTTCAATTGGTACTGTAGCATTAAAGGTCTCCATAAATTTATCAAAGCCTTCTATCTCAGCCGCATCTGCTGTTATGGTTGTTCCCTCTTCTCCAGCGAAAACTTCCTTGTTCAGGAAATCAGAAAGCGTATAATCTGCTAAATCCTTCCCCTGAAGGCTCATAAGATAAAGCGCCAGTACTGCCATACCCCAGGCACCACCTTCACCAGCTGTTTCCATTACAGTGATTGGTCCGCCTGTTGCAGCAGACATGATTCTCTGACCCACTTCCTTAGTCTTGAAGAATCCGCCATGTCCATAGAGCTTATCAACATTTACTCCCTCATCCTTAAGAAGGATATCAAGTCCGACTTTCAGAGTGCTTACTGCAGAATAAAGATGCAGTCTCATAAAATTAGCAAATGAAAAATCAGCATTTACATTTCTTACAAATACCGGTCTTCCCTCATCAAATCCGGTTACCGGCTCACCTGAGAAATAGTTAAATCCTGCAAGTCCGCCACAATCCGGAGCCCCCTCCAGGGCAGCCTTAAATAATGTGGTATATAATTTATCTGTATCCACTTCAATTCCCATGGCAGCTGAATATTCACGGAATATCTTTGCCCAGGCATTTATATCTGAAGTACAGTTATTACAATGTACCATTGCCACATCGTCTCCTACAGGAGTTGTAACAACATCGATTTCCTCATGAACCTTGCTGAGAGCTTTTTCCATAACCACCATAGCAAATATGGAGGTTCCGGCGGATACATTTCCAGTTCTGACTGCCACGCTGTTTGTAGCAACCATTCCTGTTCCTGCATCACCCTCAGGAGGACACATAGGTATTCCAGCCTGGAGGTTTCCACTTACATCAAGTTTTTTAGCACCTTCTTTAGTAAGGGTACCTGCATTTTCACCAGCCACAAGTACCTTCGGAAGAATATCCTCCAGCTTCCATGGGAAGCCATATCCTGAAATAATGCTGTCATACTTTGAAATGTAATCCTTGTTGTAGTCTCTTGTTCTGCTGTCGATAGGGAACATACCTGATGCATCACCTACGCCAAGCACCTTCTGACCAGAAAGCTGCCAGTGTATATATCCTGCAAGAGTTGTGAAGAATGTAATATCCTTAACATGCTCTTCCTTATTAAGAATAGCCTGATGAAGATGAGCTATACTCCATCTCTGAGGTATATTAAATCCAAGCTCTGAAGTAAGCTGGGCAGCAGCCTCTTCAGTGATCGTATTTCTCCAGGTTCTGAAAGGAACCAGAAGTTCACCCTCCTTGTTAAATGCCATATATCCGTGCATCATGGCACTAAATCCTATAGCACCTACTGTCTTTATCACTACACCGTACTTCTCCTGAACGTCCTTCAAAAGATCCGCATATGCATCCTGAAGTCCATTCCATATCATATCCAGACTGTAGGTCCAGATACCATCTACATACTGATTCTCCCAGCCAAATCCGCCTTGTGCAATCGGAGCACCCTTGTCATCAACCAGAACAGCTTTTATTCTGGTTGAACCGAATTCTATACCAAGAGCAGTTTTTCCTTCTTCAATTAATTCCTTTGTCCCCATTGTTTTCTCCCTTCATTTATTTGTTCATCTTTTGATTATATCAAACTACATTTATTTATCTATTCATTTTCTTACGAATTTATTTCAAATTTTAAAGATACATCTGCATTAAAGCCAGTATCAGTAAATGTAGTGGATAGAATACATAGAAAAACCATTTGTGAAATGCACTTCTATTTCCAGGCTCTCCATTATAAAACTTCATCAGTATCGGAAGCGTCAGGAAGGCGCCAAACTGGAATACCTGTGAAAAAGGATTCTTCCCTGTGATAGATAAAAGATTTACCAAAAGCACTTCAACCACCATGACGATGATAAAACTTCTCCACTTCTTCTTCGGATCATCCTTATAGATAAAAAGAAACAGAGGCCACAATATATCAAATATAGGCCAGTCACCAAATAATGACAGAATACAGATGAATACCACAAGGAATATTTTGGCACCTTTACCAGCTTCCAGCTTATCCCACATGCGAATAGCGATAAGAGCAAGAAACAGAGTATAAATTACACCAAACTGAGCTGAGGGCCAGTGCTGCTCCTCATGAAGACTGTAGGGTATCCATGAAATAACCGCAAAAACAAACATTCTGATGGCATATTTCTTAAAGTTTCTGGTGTGTATATATCCCTCTGCCAGCATATAAGCCATGATGGGGCCGGTAAGTCGTCCCACAAAATGCATAAGCTGAGACGGAACAGATGTAATGGGGAGAAACGCCCAGGCTATGTGATCTATAACCATCGCTACAATGGCTATATATTTTAACTGGTTTCTATTGATTGAGATGCTCATTTTTCTAGTATTCCTTTTAGTGTTCCTTTCTCCTATTCTGACATATCCACATCCAGAGTCGCATTTACCTCATACTCCGGATAGATCTGTTTTAATTCATCTACTACCTTCTGGTATATTTCCTTTCTATTCTTGAAATCGTAATCGATGATTATATCAAAACGGTATTTTTTCTCTTCTTCTTCAAAATAGAAACCATGTATCTGAAGTACCTCCTTATATTTGGAGGCTATCTCCTTTACCTTTTTCTCTATTTCATCAGATTTAGCGTTATCTGTATTAACTGAATATATGGACACTCCGGTCATTATGACACCGGTCTCTGACATAATCTTTTCCGCTATACTTCTTTCCAGTTTATCAAGCTCTCTCGCAGTCATATAGTCAGGAACGGATATATGAACAGATCCTATAAGTCTGTCAGGACCATAATTATGTATTACCAGATCATAAGCACCACTGACCTCAGGAAATGAAACTATCAGATTTTTTACATTAATAGCTATATCAGAGTCTACTCTTTCACCAAGTATTTCACTTACTGTTTCCCTTATCATATCAAGACCTGATTTAATGATTATTGCTGAGATAATAACGCCGAGATAACTCTCAAGGCTGAGTCCGGTTATGATAAATATGATAGCTGCCACAAGGGTGGCTGCTGAAATGACCGAATCAAAAAGGGCATCCTTTCCGGAAGCTATGAGCGTATCTGAATTCACCTTCTTACCCACGCCCTGTACATAGGTTCCGAGAATTATCTTCACTATAACTGCCACAACGATTATGAGAAGTCCAACCATTGAATAATCAGGAGTAACCGGATGAATTATCTTTTTAATCGACTCAATGAGAGAAGTAATACCGGCGTACATAATAATGATCGCTATAACAAGAGTAGTCAGATACTCTATCCTTCCATGTCCCAGAGGATGTTTTTTGTCTGGTTCCTTTGCTGCAAGCTTGGTTCCAATGATTGTAATTATGGAAGAAAGCGCATCGCTCAGATTGTTTACTGCATCCAGGATGATTGCAACAGAACTCGAAAAAAATCCCACCATGGCTTTGAACCCGGCAAGGAATATATTTGCAATAATACCTATAATGCTGGTCTTTATAATTGTCTTTTCTCTATTCATAACTTATATCCCTGTCACAACTCACTCACTTTATAACGCCTTCCAGAATCGGAGCAAGACCATCATGATTATTATCCTGCTCTGTAACGATATCTGCCACATTTTTTACATTTTCATTGCTGTTTATCATGGCTATTCCCATACCGGCTGCTTCAATCATTGACATATCATTCTCTGCGTCTCCTGCTGCCATGGTATTTTTTCTGTCGATTCCCAGATGTTCACTAAGCCTTATAAGGGCACTGCCCTTGCCGGAACCCAGCGGAATCAGTTCCAGATAATAATCATTTGAATACATGAGGTCCAGTACATCACTGTATTTAGCAAGAACCGCCTTCCTGAAGGCTTCCTGTTTTTCATGATCATGAAGCTCGATACATATCATCTTGCTTGGAAGAACGCTTACATAAGGCATTATATCATCTGAAATGATTACAGGAGTTTTAATGACTTTCCTGTAAAACTCCATACATTCATTATATTTCCTCGAAAGAATAAATTCATCATTATAAGTATGAACATGTATATCATACTCATCTGCCATCTCTAATATATCTCTGACAATCTCCCTGTCGATTCCGGTTTTATATATGGTCTTCTTATTATCCACATCGTAAATAACTCCACCGTTATAGGCTACTACAAAACTTCCCTTCAGCTGAAGTCCCAGACCATCATAAACAGACCGGGCGCTGACGATATCACGTCCGGTACAGATGGCAAATGTATTCCCCAGTAAAACAAATCTTTCAAGTGCTTCTCTCGTTCTCGGGGTTATTATTTTAGTATCATCCAGTATCGTTCCATCGAGATCCGAAAGAAATAAATGCTTTTCCATATAAAACTCCTTAGGTCATCCTTTGATCGTAGTATTTATCACGGTACGCCTTAGGAGACATTCCCGTAACTTTTTTGAAAACTCCGGTGAAGGCACTCTGAGATGAGTACCCAAGTGAAAGAGATACATTAAGAATTGAAAAGTCAGAATACCTTAGAATATTCTGGGCGGTTTTTATCTTGGCTTCATTAATGAACTGATTCACATTTACTCCGGTTTCTTTTGAAAAAAGCCGTGAGAAATAACTGGTACTGAGCCCTTCCCTTGTGGCCAGCTCACTCACCGATATCTGACGATGCAGGTTATCATAGATGTATTCTATGCTTCTTTTCACATGAAGTGAATTTGCATCCTGCTTTTTCAGCTCCCGCATTCTGGTGGCAAAATCGATCTGCATCTCAGCTATTATATCCAGAACTTCCTCAGTACTCTTTGCCTTATCAGCTCTTCTGATATATATATCACTAAGAGTATAGGCTGTATCCAGCTCCATACCACCATCTATACACACTCTGCTGATGATGGCTGCCGCCACCACCATGTGATAGATCATATTTCTGAGCGGATTATCCGAAAGAACTCCTCTTCCTTTTTCAAAGTCCTGTCTGGCTATTTTAAAACGCTCTCTGGTTCCTTCGACATCGCCCGTCTTTATTCTGTTATATTGTTTGAATTCCATATGATAATCTGCTCTGACAAATTCTTCCTGTCGTTGCAGATAAAGACGATAGTTCAGAGTCTGATTTGCATCCATGAACTTTACCCTCCACTAATAAACCCCTACTTTGTTAACCATTTTCTTATTATACACCATAAACCCTGTAAAGACAAAAGCGGATGATCATAAAAGACCATCCACTTTCTATATATATTATGAGAGAGAGAAAAATCTGTTATACTGCAAGATTATAGCTGACCGGTGATTCATTCTCCGAACCTATAATCTTCGAATCAATAGCGATATTTACAGCGTCACCATAATGAACACTCTTAAGACCACTCTTTATCCTGCTGAGCACTCCCGGCATATACTGATGAGTCATCTCCGGAAGAAGCAGATGAAGGGTGTAACCACTCCTGGTCATTATATCGCTTTTTCTTAATGTATGATTAACTTTACCACCACATACCATCATAATTTCATCAAAAACCTTATTATCCATATCTTTGTCAAAATTAAATGTGATATCTATCTCACAAGCAAAGCTGTTATAGGTGTCATTAAACTTATCCAGGAAATTATGAATAGTTCTATACTCAGACTCTTCAACCCACATAGCTCCGCAGTCTGACTCATTTTCATCCGGCATAGATGATGCAGCACTACTCAGCTCATCTATACTCATCTCCTTAACATCCATATCGTCAATATCACAGAAATCATAAAATGCTACGTTTTTGCCTCCGGTCTCCTTCACATAGTCAAGTGCTCTGTCAGCCTTTGCAAAAAGCATTTCATAATCATTCCCCTGTTCAGGCACCATAACAGCTCCCATGGAAACTCCTGTATAAACAGAGTATTCCTGTTCTGCTGCTTCAGCGATGATTTCGTTGATTGCCTTCACCAAATGAAAATATATCTCTGTAAGCTCTATTCTGCTTTTAACATTGTTATAAAAAACTACAAACTCCTCACTGCCAAGGCATGCCTTAATATCTTCAGCCTCTGAAAAGCTGTCAATTATCCTTCTGCATTCCTCTCTGATCTGTTTCCCCACACTTTCGCCATAGATGTCTCTAAGCAGTTCGTAATTATCCAGTCTGATAATAGTAAGAACGCCTCTTTCTACGGCGCAAGCTTCTTTTAATAATTCAATAATCTTAGAATCACTCATGGCGTTACCTCCTTAAAAATTTTGATTTAGCCTAATGTAACATAATCAAAAGATATATTTTTTAAATTTTTTGCTGTTTTTTATAATTTTTGTACCTCTCATTGTGAACAAACTATGAAACACCAGGAGAAATGTGATATAATTAAGTGGCAATCGTCGCATGGTAATGTGCGGGGATACGTTTAATACAGTGGAGGTATCATATGATCACTTCATTTTATATGATTACATTTTTAGCTTCACTAGTACTTTCCCTCATTTATCTATATAAATGGCACAAGCATTATGAGGTAAATATCACTCTTATATTTACTATTATTCCCATTGCGAATATGGGTTATCTTCTGCAGAGTTCCGCCAAAGATGAAGGAAGCTACATTATTGCTACCAAAGTTGTATACCTTGGTGGCTGCTTTTTGATTTTCTTTATTACCATGTGCGTATTCAGGCTCTGCGGTATCATTGTAAAAAGATGGGTACGAACCTCACTCTTTCTCATCTGTCTTGCCATATATGGTTCTGTTCTCACCATTGGCTACAATTCACTATTTTATAAAAATATGTTTTTCCAGAGAAATGAATCCGGTATTGTAGTTGCAAAAACCTATGGTCCAATGCATACAGTATTTTATGTAATAATTGCGTTATTTTTCTTATGTGGTTTAGGAACTCTCATTTATTCACTTGCACTCCAGAGACAGATATCAAAAACCATACTTCACCTTCTGATCCTTCCGGAGGTCATTACCCTTATCGGATATGTAGGCTATCATATGTTTTCCAAACATATCGAAATTACACCACTTGCTTACAATCTGGCACAAGTGGTGTATCTTCTGATAATAAAAAGGATGTCCCTTTATAATGTAAACAACACAGTCATTGATTCTATGGTACAGACCGGCGAAACAGGGTTTGTATCCATAGACTTTAAACATAGATATCTGGGAAGTAATGAGACTGCCAAGAACATACTTCCTGAACTCCGCTCACTCCGTGTAGATCAGTATATTGATGAATACGAAGGACTGACAGGAAATATCCTTCACTGGCTGACACATTTTGAAAGCGATAATGACCAGTCAAAGAATCTGTATGTGAAAAGATGTCCCGAGAACGAAGATAATGACGAAGTCTTCATCGTAAGTATCAGTTATATATTTGTCGGAAATAAAAAAAGAGGCTATCAGATATTTCTAAATGACGATACCAAGAATCAGAAATATATAGCACTCATGGACAAGTATAACGACGAGCTGGAAGAAGAGGTTGCCGAAAAAACCGACCAGATTCTGGAAATGCATAACAACCTGATTCTAAGTATGGCTGTTGTTGTTGAAAGTCGGGATAACTCCACCGGCGGTCACGTAAAAAGAACCAGTGATGGTGTCAAAATCCTGATGCAGGAGATAATGAAGGATAACAAATTTAACCTATCTGAGGAATTCTGCAAGGATATAATCAAGGCAGCCCCCATGCATGATCTGGGGAAAATCGCCGTAGATGATGCTATACTTAGGAAGCCGGGAAGATTCACCGATGAGGAATTTGAGATAATGAAAAAACATGCAGCTGAAGGAGCCCGGATCGTACATGAGATTCTTGAAGAAACGGATGATGAATCTTTTAAAGTCATAGCGGAAAATGTGGCGCACTACCACCATGAAAGAATAGACGGGTCCGGTTATCCGGAGGGTCTAAAGGGAGATGAAATCCCACTGGAAGCAAGAATAATGGCTATCGCAGACGTGTATGACGCTCTGGTCAGCAAAAGAGTCTACAAAGAAAGCATGCCATTTGACAAAGCCAACGCCATTATAATGGAAGGAATGGGAACACAGTTCGATAAGAAGCTTGAAGAATACTACATAAAAGCACGACCAAAACTTGAAGAGTACTATAGCAGCATAGAATAAAATGAGCCAAAGGGAAAGATATTAATTCATTTCCTTTTGACTCATTATTTTTTTAATTATTTCGTATATTATGATGTGGGTGTCAAAAGTACCTTTTGACACCATATGACATACGGATTGCTCCATTTCTTACGAAATTCTCGCAATCCTA
>CACZOE010000327.1 GCA_902782695.1 uncultured Lachnospiraceae bacterium
CATTTCCCAGGCTGTGTACTCCTGCATCTGTTCTGCTGGCGCCAATCAGCGTGACATTCTCACCAGTCAGCTCTGTAATCGCTTTACCTAACACTCCTTCTATTGTAACAACATTAGGCTGTATCTGCCACCCACTATATGAAGTTCCGTCGTATGCAACCTTGAGAAGTATTCTCATTAGTTACTCCTTTTTATCATTAAACTCTATTTGAAGTACACCTGCGTAAATATGGTTCCCAGCAGCAAGATGATAGCAAGCACCAGCACTATATCATCCACCACCTCAAACTTCATCTCATATATTCTTTTACGTCTCCTTACAGATGTAAAACCTCTCATATCCATAGCCTTGTTACGATTAGCAAGCTCTATAAAAGCATTCTTATGATTAGGTACTGCAAGCAGGATTTCCTTTACAAATCTTGAGACTATATTTCCATTGTCAGGATCTACACCTCTTGCTTTAAGTGCACTCCTGACTCTTTTCTTCTGAGTATAAACCTCCGGGAAATACTCAAGTATACTGTACAATCTTCTCGTAGCATTTATTTTGAGCCTGAAGCCACCTATCAGACCATCTATCACATCCACATGTTTCATACAGTACATTACCGAATTATACACAAATGTAATCATAACCAGTTTTATGATAACAAGTAAAACCAAAAGTGGTTTTGCAAACATGAGAAGTATAAGTGAAAGAAGAATCTCTATAAGGACTGCACTCTTTGACATGTCCCAGAGAACGCCTGGTTTAAGTCTGCTGATATAGATGATTGCAGCTCCCGTCAGCACAAATATCAGAACAGGAATCAGTTTCCATCCAACGAGAAACATCAGCAGGTAGGCAAGCATTATATATAGTTTTGTTCTTGCATCGTAAGTTTTTAACATCCCTACGCTTCTACTGTTACTATGCATTTTCCCTCCCTGCAGAGACCTTCGATGATCATTTCTATCTGTCTGCGGCTGTCCACATCCAGTCCGGCATATGGTTCGTCAATAAAAAGAAAATCCGGATTCAGAGCAATAGCTCCAGCTATAGCAACCTTCTTCTTTTCTCCAAATGAAAGGCTGGAAAGTTTTCTGTTCCAGATGCTTTTATCAACTCCAACAAATTCCAGAACTGATTCTGCCATACTTCTGGCTTCACTCTTCATATGACCATCATTCATAGGGCCGAACATCACATCATCCAATACGGTATTCTCAACAAAGCCTTCATCCGGATACTGAAATACATATCCCAGCTTTGTATCCTCACTCCTGAACACTTCACCTTCCTGGGGCTTCAAAAGTCCCGCAGCAAGTTTTAAATACGTCGTCTTACCTGAACCATGTTCTCCGGTGATACGATAAGCTGATCCGGCAATAAAACGCATATTTAACCTGTCCATGATCTTTATATCATTAATTCGATAATTCACATTATGTAAACTAATCCCCGGAGCACCTTTTTCGGCATTACCCTGAATATATTCCTGAACAGTAAGTTTTCGATTTTTTCTTTTCTTGATACCGCTGGCACCTTCAGATAGACCAACGGCATTATCAAATTCATTAGTATCTGTATACTCTTCAAACCCTTTCCCGAAGCTGTCATATATATATGCTGAGTCCAGGTCTATCTCACGTATCATACCATCTGCTATCTCATAATGAATATCAGTCATTCTAAGAACATCCGGGTTTTTAGAAAATACAAATACAGTCTGCTGTCTCTTTCTCGCACTCTTAATAACAGTGTCCATATATTTATGAATCTCCAGACTGCTCATCATGCTGAAGGGTTCATCCAGAACAAGAATATCGGGATGCATTATCAGAATAGATGAGAGAGCCATCCGCTGACTCTCACTAGCACTGAGAGAATATACCGAACTATTTCTCTTATTCCATAGGGAATACTTTTTGAGATAGAAAGACGTTCGTTTCATAGTCTTTTCTACTGGAAGTCCCTGATTCTCTGCACCAAATGCTATCTCTCTTCCTACATTTTCAAGCACCACAGATTCTCTGGAATTCTGATATACAAGACCACTGATATTTCTAATCTTTTCTCTATCCAGCTGTGAAAATGGATCCAGACCATTTATCAGGATGTTACCCATTTTTTCAGGTCTTTCCTCTCCAGCTAAAAATCTGGCAAAGGTAGACTTACCCGAACCATTTCTTCCGGTAATTCCAACTATATCACCCTTACTGACATTAAGACTTATACTGCTGTCAGGAATACTATCTATATGAAGTTGATTTATTCGAATATATGGAATCATGATTAACCTGTTATAAAAAGAACTTATTTCTATATTGATGTAATAATCTATTATTGTAGCTTAACATCTTCTGAAGTGCAAGAAAAAACCGGATGGTAAATACCACCCGGTTTAAGAATCTCTATTAAACTAACTCAAGGAATACTTCAAGAGCGCCGTCACCTTTACGCTGACCGATCTTGATGATCCTTGTATAACCACCCTTACGATCTGCATACTTAACAGCATACTCACTGAAGAGCTTATCTGTCAGATCAATCTTCTTTGTTCCGCTCTTCTTGCCAGCAGCTTCCTCAGGAACTTCTGTTACAGGATAGAGAACCTTAAGCATCTCTCTACGAGCATGAAGTCTTGAAGGCATATCCTTCTTAACTGTCTTGTCAACTTCATCGTAAACAGTAACTTTCTTACCATCTACAACTTCC
>CACZOE010000328.1 GCA_902782695.1 uncultured Lachnospiraceae bacterium
GAACCTGTAGCATCTACTGCAAGAGCTGTTTTCTTGCTGACCTCAACAAAGTAATTAACCTCAATCTTTCCATTAGCAGGAATATCAAAGGTGTCAGGAAGTGTCATATTACAAGTGTAATTTGAAAGGTCAGTCGCTCCAACTTCACTGTAAGTATAGAACTTCTCGCCTATCTTACTTCCATCATGACTATATGTAGTAACCTTCACATCTTTCTTAGTACCAGCGTCATCATATTTTCCAGCAGAAAGCTTAATTGATGCACTGGAGTATTTATCATTAAAAGTAAGTTCATTTATAGGGGTATTTTCTTTACTTGGAGAAACTGTAACAGAGAATTCTGCAATACTTGATCCATCATCCTGCTCTGCAAATGCAGTAAGATTCTTTGAGATATTAATTGCAGAAAGGTCAAAGAGAATAAGCTCATTTCCGTCCGGCCAAGCAATATTAACAGAGACCAGATTATCCACATCTGACCAATTTGCCTTAAGATTAAAATATGCAGTTACATTATCATAGTAACCAGGGAATGTAATATAGATGACATCATCGGCAATAAAGTATGTACCGATAGTCTGTCCACGAGAATTGTAAAGATTTCTTTGATCATCCTCAGCACCTACATCACCAATTGTGATATGGTCTGGAAGATCATACTTATATAGAAGACCATTATTCTTCAGATCTAATCTGTCTAAAGAAAAATCTAAATGGAGCTCAAAGCTCTTCTGTGGTGAAAGCTGAGATACATGATCATACTCAACATCATCAATCTTAATAACATGACTATTAAGATAAGAGCTTATATCATAAAACTCTGACTCATTTGAAGGAGCAGACAGATACATTTTTTTAGGCTCCAGCATATAACCTTCAGCCTCAGCACCACTGTCTCCCGTCATGTCGTCTAACGCTTCTTCATCAACCTCAACATACTCAGTTTCACCTGAAGCGTCTTCCGAACCCGCATCCGTGGTTGAAGCAGTGTTAATGTTTTCTCCCTCTTGTCCTTCAGCATATGCAGTCACTCCCGACGTACCCACCATAGATAGAACCATGGCAATACAAAGAAGAACTGCAATAACTCTCCTGATATTCTTCATCGTCTCTCTCCCCTATCATGAAAAATATGGTATTGCAATTTATAAATATATGCATAAAAAAAGGTGTAGCAAAAGACCACACCTAAAAAACATATCACATTAAATATATTAAATATATCCAGAATAGTCTTTTTTCATAAATTCTTCACAAAATTTTGTGTATAATACACAAAAAAACAGTTTGATTGTAAACCAAACTGTTTTTTCAAGACTAGCTATCTTTTGTTATGCTTTGACCATTTTTTGTCATAGCCTTTATAATTCCGCTATTTTTTTACATTTTGCAAAAATTATAAATCATTCTAAAGCCTATAAATGCTTTTATAAGTATTTTTTCAGATACTTTCCTGTGTAGGAATTTCTCTTCTTGGCAATCTCCTCTGGTGTACCCTGAGCTACAACAGTACCGCCGCCATTTCCACCTTCAGGTCCCATATCGATAATATAGTCTGCCTGCTTGATAACATCCATGTTATGCTCTATAACCACAACTGTATTTCCACCATCCGCAAACTTCTGAAGAATCTGGAGCAGCTTCTTCACGTCATCAAAATGAAGTCCTGTGGTAGGCTCGTCCAGAATGTAAATGGTATTTCCTGTACTACGCTTTGAAAGCTCTGTTGCCAGCTTAATTCTCTGAGCTTCACCACCTGAAAGGGTTGTGGATGGCTGACCCAGCTTAATATATCCACGCCCCACATCCTGCAAAGTTTTAATCTTTCTATATATAGAAGGAACTGCCTCAAAGAATTCGCACGCTTCATCCACAGACATGTCCAATACTTCGAAGATATTCTTTCCTTTATATTTTACCTCCAGAGTTTCGCGGTTATATCTCTTACCGTCGCACACCTCACAAGGTACATAAATATCAGGGAGGAAATGCATTTCAATCTTATTGATACCATCACCCTTACAAGCCTCGCATCTACCACCGGATACATTGAAGGAGAATCTTCCCTTAGTATATCCCATGGTCTTTGCGTCCTTGGTTTCTGCAAAAAGAGTACGGATAAGATCAAATACTCCAGTATAAGTTGCAGGGTTTGAACGAGGAGTTCTTCCAATTGGCGACTGATCAATATCTATAACCTTATCCAGAGCCTCTACTCCCAGAATATCATCATGCTTTCCAGGTTTAATACGAGCTCTATTAAGGTCACGAAGAAGTTTCTTCTTAAGAATCTCATTTATCAGTGAGCTCTTTCCTGAACCGGATACTCCAGTTACAACCGTCATAATTCCTGTAGGAATTTTTACATTCACATTCTTCAGGTTATTC
>CACZOE010000329.1 GCA_902782695.1 uncultured Lachnospiraceae bacterium
GATGATAGGGCAAATTCTAGATAAAATTGATAGTGTAATGTATTACCCGATACTGATCATTGTAATGGCATTGGCGGGGATATACTTCTTCTGTGTACAGCAACAGCATTAATGTGTCTTTCCAGTGGAGTTGAGAGAAGTGAAGCTGTATCTGGAGCACCATATGTACAAAATGCTATTTCGACAGTATTTGGTGTAGCAGGTCCTACATTTATCACTGTTGCAATGGTTCTTTTTGCATTTACAACATTGCTTGGAAATCTGTACTATGTGGATAATGCACTTATATTTCTGAATCATAAGAAACAGCCGTCACCGCTCTTTATGAGATGCTTCCATATAGGATGCTCGGTTGTAGTTCTTCTCGGAGCTGTTATACCAATGAATGCAGCCTGGGCAGCGGCAGACATAACCATGGGAGGAATGACACTTATAAATCTTCCTTCATGTATGCTTCTGGGAAAGATTGCTATAGATACACTAAAGGACTATGAGAAACAGAAGAAAGAAGGAAAGGATCCGGTCTTTGCTGCAGAAGATATAGGTCTCAACAAAGACGAACTTGACTTTTGGAAATAAGATAAATGGAAATATAATAATTTGGAGGGCAAACGAATATGAAAACACTTATTGTAATTGATATGCAGAATGATTTTATTGATGGAAGTCTGGGAACTTCTGAAGCCGTAGAGATAGTTGAAAATGTAAAGAATAAGATAAAAGAATATGCTGACCGTGGTGATGAGATCATATTTACAAGAGATACCCACCATGAGAATTACATGGAAACCAATGAAGGAAAGCATCTTCCGGTCGTACACTGTATCGAAGGAACAGATGGCTGGCAGATCAGAGACGGTCTTTATGTAGAAGGGTCGACTGTCATAGATAAGCCGTCATTTGGATATACCGGATGGAGTGAATATAGTTTCGAAGAGGTTGAGCTCATCGGTCTCTGTACAGATATCTGTGTGGTTTCAAATGCCCTTATCCTTAAGGCTCTCTTTCCTGAAATTAAGGTCAGCGTGGACAGCAGCTGCTGTGCAGGAGTGACCCCTGAGAGCCATGAGGCAGCACTTACAACAATGAAAATGTGCCAGGTGGAAGTGGTATAGATTATTCACGGATGACTCAAAACACACTCTTAAGTCCGCATCGCATAACACTTATTCTTATGCAAGCATAAATAAGCTTTTATGCGATGTTCTATCGCTGCTAAAGCAGCACTGAATCGTGAATAGTAACATTAAAAAACACAAATTATACTACGAGTATACTGACAAAATGAAGAAAATATGGTATATTATATATGTTGGGAGTTAGCAGAAATGCTCTGTTGATGCCGTATATTTGATAAGAAAATGCATTATGATTTTAGACTTCAGATGATTGTATCAGAGGGGTATGAGATTATGAAAATGCAAGAAAGGAAAAGAGATGTTCACACCGTTATTTACAAAAGAACTTAATAGAGATATAAGTCCGGCACTGCATAGTTCAATTAAGCAGAGCTTTGATTTTGCGTGTGAATATGTGACAAGTGGCTATAAGTATAAAGGGAAGAAACGGCGAAAATAGGATCGTTTTGTGCAGTACATTAGTTAGCAGCCGCTTATCTCATAAGAAGTTAAGCGGCTCTTTTTTTACTATATAGGAAACTGCGTTTCCTACAAAGCAAAAAACGATCCGCTAAGGATGCGTCTCGGCGTGTAAGGTTAATAGTTGCCCTTGGCAACACACGCCTCGCGCGTAGAGTGTCGCGAGCGACACTCTTTGTTAAGAGCAGTTCTTAAAACGATGGGGGATGGCCATCATAGGATGGTAACGAACAGATATTTTTGTAGAAGAGGAGGAAAGATGTTTATGATACCAACAATAGATATGGCTGGAACAGGTAGAAATATATCGGTTCTGCGTAAGAGAGCAGGTCTGACAGTAGCTGACCTGCAGAGAGTATTTGGATTTGCAACACCACAGGCTATATACAAGTGGCAGAGAGGAGTAGCTCTGCCTACTATCGACAATCTGGTGGTGCTGGCAGAGGTATTTGGTGTAACTATGGATGATATCATAGCTACACAGAATGATGACAGCATTCGTAAGTCAGCGTGATGAAGAAGTTTGTTCACAAGACTTTACTAAGCAATGACAGCTAAGCACATTTACTTCATTCCCTTGTCAGGTGGGTGTCGCGGGTTCGAATCCCGCCAGCCTCTTCGGAGACTGTAGCTCAGCTGGTAGAGCACCAGAATAATGTGCTGATATCGTCATTATATATTACATAAATACTATGTAATACAGATCAGAACTCGGCAGCTATGTATATTTACTTCTTTTAGGGATCTGGAGGTCGCAGGTTCAAGTCCTGCCAGCTTCCTCGGAAGCTGTAGCTCAGAGAAAGAGCGCCAGAATGGAGATAATGTACAGATATCGCCGAAAAAACACAGCTATTGCCACTTACTTCTTATTGCCTGGTTAACGGCAGGTTCGAATCCTGCAGACAGTGGCAAGATATTTAGTGTATATGCCTGATCATGAGACCGGAAGACTGATAGCTAGTCGGATTTACTTCATTTTTATAGCATGAATCAATGATTTAATC
This sequence comes from uncultured Lachnospiraceae bacterium, assembly GCA_902782695.1. GTDB lineage: Bacteria > Bacillota > Clostridia > Lachnospirales > Lachnospiraceae > Eubacterium_Q. The sequence goes on from CACZOE010000329.1 coordinate 2,603, forward strand.
ATTGATTCCGATATACAAATAATCTGGCAATATGATCACCGTTTATCACATGATCAGGCATATGGAAAGTGAGGAAATATGAATACTATATATAAGGATTACTTGTTTACAAAGCATTACCTGATAGCTGAAGGAAATGTAGAAGTTGCAGAGAATCAGTTCGAGACTCTGTTTGCTCTTGCAAATCTTTTCAATATCAGAGTAACAGAGGGAGAGAAGCTCGTCACCCGTGACATGATCAGATATGCGGCTGATCAGCTGGGTGAAAATGTACCAGAGCCTTTTTACAGAGGTTTTCCTGATACTGTAAGAGAACTCTCTAACGACCAGCTGCTTTTCGACCAGCTGGTACATTACACTATAACCTATGGATTCGGAAACTTTTCCGAGGCAGGACATTCTCTTTTTGAAGAGCAGTTTGAAAGAACAGCATTTAAGGAGAATGCGGACATAAGAGATTTCAAGGTTATTACTGAGGAGGATGCAGTGGCTGTTCTTGGAGAGATAGTCGCTGATCTACTGGCAGGTACCAGACCACTTAGCGAGGTTCAGTTTGGCCTGGTGGAGTCATTTATCATAGATTATGACTTCGCCGTAGAAGCTATAGCTTCAAAGAATACCTGTATCAAGCTTCTGATGGATACTCGTGATCTGAGATTTACAGACTACATGTCCATGTCTGACGTGATCAAGCTCGTGGATGAGATAAACTTTCAGGAGTATAGTAATACCAACATAAAGAAGCTGAATCTGAAGAATCAGGACAGAAAGTTTATCACGAAGGTGATAGATCAGCTGTTCCTGGCAGGAAGATGTGATATCAGAAACTGTTTCGAGAAGAAGAAGCTGTGGAATGGTCTGCTTCATCACATTCATTACAGTGCAAAGACTCCTGATGCCAGAAGTTTTGTAGATGCAATGAGGGGTGACGGTAATGATTCCGTTTATTCAGAGTTTGAGAGTGCTATGGCTGAGAAGAATATCAAGGCCGCAGTAGATGCTCTTAAGACCGGCAAGGGTTCAGCAGCTGTACTCAGAAATTTGAATTACATCATAAGCAGATGCGAGTCTCTGGAGGATATGCAGTACATACTTAACTGCATGGAAACAAAGAATGTTATAGTTCTGCTTCAGCTGCTTATCCAGTATTCCCAGCATAGAAAGGGAGGCGCTGCAAGAAGCTTTAAGTTTACAAAGTATAACAGACTGAAGATTCATACCGAGACTAAGGATGAGCAGGCGAAGAGAAAGTCATTCATAACTGAAGGACAGGCAAATATGCTTGCATCAGGAATCCTGAACAATCTGAAGGCTGTGCTGAAGGACAGACTGGGTAAGGTTTACATCGATCCAGATATGGCGAACTATGCACTTCCACTTCAGGAGAATACTTCCCAGGGTGGATATGGCGTACTTACCTGTGGTTCAAAGATCAATATTCCTGAGACTAAGAAGCTTCGTGCATTTACCTACTGGGAGAAGGTTAACGACATCGACCTTTCAGTATTCGGAATAGATGATGATGGCAACAGAACCGAGTTCTCATGGAGAACCATGGCAGGAAAGCAGTCCGGCGCCATCACCTACTCTGGTGACGAGACCAGTGGCTACAATGGTGGCTCAGAGTACTTTGATATAGATATGGACAAGTTCAGAGAAATGTATCCAAAGGTACATTACATGATATTCTGTGACAATGTTTATTCATGTGTGCCATTTGATAAGTGCTTCTGTAAGGCTGGTTACATGACCAGAGACCTGGAAGATTCCGGAGAAGTGTACGAGCCAAAGACCGTAAAGTCAGCCTTCATGGTAAACGCGGACAGCACATTTGCATATCTGTTTGGAGTAGATCTAAAGACGAATGATTTCATTTGGTTGAACAAGGCAAGGAATAGTTCAGTGACGGTAGCAGGCACAACCGACATGAACTTCCTGATAGACTATTTCCATGTAACCGATATCATAAATGTAGCCTCTTTCTTTGAAATGATGGCAACCGAGGTGGTAACTGATATATCAGAAGCCGAGGTGGTCGTAACAGATAAGGAAGTAGAGTGTTCAGAGGATGTGACAGTCATCAGAGAATATGATGTGGAGAAGATGATGAAGCTGATGAATCAGTAGAAATGAAGAGGTCCCGACTCATGAAGAGCCGGGGCCTGTTTTTTCGAATAATTGCTCTACACTACAGTTGAGAGCTTTACTAAGCATATAGACGGTAGATAATTTGGCATTATTAATATCACGTTGTCTTTGTTCGAATAGCTGGATCTGTCTGAGTGGTACACCCGATTCCCGAGATAACTCGGTTTGAGATAGTCCCATTAAATGCCTATACATAGAAAGTCTGGTAGTAGTATTTTTTTTTCTTATTTCCTGAGAGAATACATTAAAACTTTGAGTGATATCCATTTCATGATATAGATCGTACATATTCAGGATGGAAGAAGTAGGCATAGCATCAAATATGGTGGAAAAGCTTTCATTGCTATACCATTGATAATATGCACTGATATATCCAACCCAGTACTCTGGGGACTTATCCAAATACATTACTAATTCTTTGTCTACACTTTCAAGGTCTAAAACCTTGAGAACCAGTTCGCAACCAGTCATACCGGCAACGTAGGTTGGATTTCCTATGGCAAATTGTTTTGAAATATAAGAAACAGTGAATCTGTCTGCAAATTCATCTATGCTCATTTCGAGGGTATTGCATGCCCAGTCAAATGCATCACCTAAAATTCTAGTTGCACCCTCTATATATAAATCTGAATAAGCTGTAATCATAATCACACCTGAGTCTTTAACCTTTCATCACCTGAGATGATATTCATTCTCATGATATCAATCATAAATAAATCATTTATGGAATCGTTAGAGGAACGGGTGTTCCTGTAAGCGCGTCTGGCGGATTTGTCACGTTCATTTTTCTTTGAATAGTATATGTTTGATTCTGCTTTTTCATAGCCGGCATAACTTATATGTTTAAAGGATTTTTTACTTTTTAGTACAATCTGTTCGCCCAGCTTTCCTAGAGACATAGCTTCAGTTAGTTTTCGAAAAGAAATGCTTCCGGACACAAAGTCCTGCGCGAATGAAAAGTAGGAGTCATCGGCACGATAACCGATTATTATATCGTAAGGTTTAATATCGATAAGAAAGTTTTCTTTCAAATATTTTTTTGCCTCTTGTGCGATGCTGTGCTTTTGCCAGTATGTTCGGTTTTCTGCAAGAATTGCCAGCCAGTTAAGAACACTATATTCCGGAGAGTTAAGATTTAAAATCTTCAGATTCTCATAATTTATGGAATAAGTATTTGCATAACCATCAGTATTATTTTTACATGCCCATTCTTTTGCTAGTTCAATATTTTCAGTACAATAAAAGCCTCGGCCATAATCATTTGATAATGAACCCTTGCCATAGACAGGCTGTTTTATTATGTTTTCTGAACCATGGTATATTAAATCATTCATAGATATCCCGCCTGTTATATTGTTATTAAAATAACTATATCGCTATAGCGATATAGTGTCAAGCTTTTCATTATGAATTAATATGTTATTCGATATCTTTAAAATACAATGGGATTTGCGTATTTTTTTATGAATAATGCGTTTTGTTAATTGACTGAAAATGTCTAACATGTTAGACTAAACCTATAGTTTGAAAAGAAGAGGTGTCTTTAAAATTATGAGATTTGCAGTAAAGGATAGACGTGAAGAAGCCGGAATTTCACAGGAAGAACTATCTGAAAAATCGGGAGTTTCTGTAGAAACAATCGAGGAGCTTGAAGCTAATACTGTAGATATTTTTAATACAAGAGACATGACAAATATAGCACTGGCATTGGGGATATCAGTGGAAACTCTTTTTTTTGAAGAGGAAGTCTAACAAGTTAGACAGAGAGAAAAATAACAATAATATATTTAGCAAAGCAAGAGAAATCTTGTGACGCAAAGCTATAGGGTCTGAATGGTTTATAAAAATGAAACAATATGACAGCCAGTTGCAATTGATTATATGAAGAGAGAATCAATTTATAGAAAGCGTCA
>CACZOE010000330.1 GCA_902782695.1 uncultured Lachnospiraceae bacterium
AAGCCTGGAGTTTATCCTCTTTCACAGTCTATGACTTATGGGGAGATACTTGCTATCATAACCGGAGGTGCATCCATAAATGATACTCAGTATAAGACTGAGGACAAGGAACCGGAAATTGCGACTCCTGTTGATGCTGATGAGATAGTAGATAACTCAGAGGTTGGAGCTGGTGCAGGTATTGAAGGAGAAGAAGGCGGGGCTTCTGAGGGAGATGATTATGTACCGCCTGAAAATAATGATACTGAGGTGCAGGAATAAAAACTGATGACATTATATGGGTCTCTTTTTAGAGGCCCATTTATTACATATTTATATATGTATTTATAATATGTAGAAATACATAAAAAATGGTGAATGGAATGGAATTTGAGAGAATAAAAGATTTTATAGATTCCTATGGTAGAGATGAAAATCAGTATCTGACTGAACTAAGAACCTCGGCTGAAAAAGGGGGCGTTCCGATAATAAGAAGAGATGCAGAACGCTTCCTCAGGGTTCTGCTCGAGATGGTAAAGCCTGTAAAGATTTTAGAGATAGGAACTGCGGTGGGGTATTCGGCCCTTGTGATGGCTGATACGATAAGAGAGATAGATGAAAACTGGCGTATCGATACCTGTGAGATAGATATGGACAGTGCAAAAAAAGCGGAGAATAATATAAAGGGTCGGGGATATAAAAGTGGAATATATAACCTGGATGGTGATAGCACGGTTCCTGGTCTGGATAACAGTATAAATATACTTGTGGCAGATGCTGTATTTACATTAGATGTATTAATAAATAAACAGTGTAAATATGATTTTATTTTTATAGATGCTGCCAAGGCACAATACATGAAATATCTCTCGGGGGCATTAAGAATGTCGCATCCCGGTACAGTGATTGTTACTGATAATATATTTGAAGATGGAAAGGTACTTGAATCACATTTTCTTGTGGTAAAAAGAGACAGAACTATTCATGACAGAATGAGAGAGTATTTAGAATATATTGCCCACACAGATGAACTGGATACGTCGCTTCTTCCTGTCGGGGATGGAATGGCTGTTTCTATCTGCAGGTAAGAGTATTAGGATGATATTAGAAAAATAATAGATATAAAAATGTAATAGAGGAAGCGCATATGGATAATATGATAAAAAAGCCGGAACTGCTTATTCCGGCAGGTGGATTAGAGACATTAAAGGTTGCTGTGGATTATGGAGCAGATGCTGTTTATATAGGTGGAGAGAGATTTGGCCTCAGAGCAAAGGCTGATAATTTTACCTATGAGAACATGAAAGAAGCAGTAGAGTATACTCACTTGCATGGGGTAAAACTTTATGTGACTACAAATATATTCGCTCATAATGATGATATTCGTCAGGTGCAGGGATATTATGAACAGCTTAGAGAGTTGGAGGTGGATGCGGTTCTTATATCTGATCCGGGTATGTTCAGTATCGCAAGCCAGGTTCTGAAAGGCTCCAAGACAGATATTCATATCAGTACCCAGGCAAATAATACGAATTACATGACCTACAGGTTCTGGCATGATATGGGGGCTACCAGAGTTGTGGCTGCCCGGGAACTGTCGCTGAAGGAGATAAGAGAGATAAAGGATAATATACCGGAAGACCTTGAGATAGAAGCCTTCATGCATGGCGCTATGTGCATCTCTTATTCAGGAAGGTGTCTGCTTTCGAATTATTTCACTGGCAGAGATGCAAACCGGGGCGCCTGTACACATCCTTGCAGATGGAAGTATGCAGTTGTTGAAGAAAACCGACCTGGAGAGTATCTTCCTGTAGAAGAGGATGAAAGAGGAACTTATATATTTAATTCCAAGGATCTCTGCATGATAGACAAAATCCCTGATCTGGTGAATGCTGGCATAGATTCTTTTAAGGTCGAGGGTAGAATGAAAACTAACCTATATGTTGCTACTACTGCCCGGACCTACAGAGAGGCTATAGATGATTACTTTAAAGATCCGGAAATCTATTATTCAAAGAAAGATCATTATATAGAAGAAATATCTGCATGTACTATGAGAGATTTTACCAGAGGGTTCTATTATGGAAAACCATCTGAAGAAGACCAGATCTATGATAACAATACCTATATAAGAAATGCTGTATACATGGGCAGGATAGACAAGGTTAATGAGGATGGAAGTATCGAGATAGAACAGAAGAATAAATTCTCGGTTGGAGATGTCCTGGAAATAATGGGGTTTTATGGTCGGAATATAGCTGTAGAAGTGACGGACATTAAGGATGAAAGGGGGAACAGCCAGCCGTCGGCTCCTCATCCGAAACAGAAACTAACGGTATTTTACAAAACTGATGCGGGTGTGGTGTCTGGAGTAGTAAAAGAGGGGATGCTCCTCAGGTGTCCTACTTTTGAAGACTGATTTTTTGGTTTTTTATGTGAATTGGACGACATTTCTTTGTGCAATTCACACAAAAAAATAGTATGTTTTAGTGTGGTTAGACACAAGTTATAGTGGTGTACTAGTGAAAGTGCAATAAAAATCAAAAATATGTTCTTTTTATTTGAATATTTTTATGCTTGTGTTATAATACTTATGTTAACATGATAAGTGGGCGGGGGATACTACGCCCTTTTGATGGTTAATTACTATTCGTTTATTCATAGAGGAGATGTGTATGCGACTTACGGGTGCCAGAAAAAGAATACGTGTCGGTGATCTTCTGGTAGAAGCAGGAGCTATTACCGATGATCAGCTTCAGCAGGCGTTGGCCAAGCAAAAAGAAGAAGGCGGAATGCTTGGTAATATCATCATGGAGATGGGATTCATTTCCAGGGAACTGCTTATTACAGTTCTTACAACGCAGATGGGAATTGATTTCTGTGAAATCAATTCTGTTCAGATAGATGAGAATGTCATAAAACTTGTTTCTAAGGATCTTGTGCAGAAGTACAAGGCTATGCCAATAGGTTATAATCCTGAGAATCCGAATATGCTTCAGGTGTGTATGGCGGATCCTATGGATCTGATGGCTATAGATGATATCGGTATATCTAGTGGACTTCAGATAGAACCACTCCTTGGATTCGAGGATGAGATAGAGAATGTTATCGGTAAGTTCTACGGCAGTGCGGAAGCTATGGAAGCCGCAGAAGCTTATAAGCTTGAGATGGGAACAGGAGCTGATGATGAGGAGAATGCTCTTGCAGACGAGGTTGATAATTCACCTATCGTTCTTCTGGTTAATCAGATCATCGAGGGTGGAGTTAGACAGAGGGCTTCCGATATTCATATAGAGGCTCTTGAATCTAATGTTCGTGTAAGGTACCGTATCGATGGTGCGCTTAAACAGGTTATGACCTACGAACTGAGTATCCTGCCGGCTATCAGTGCTCGTATCAAGATCATTGGTGGAATGGACATAGCTGAGAAGAGAAAACCTCAGGACGGTCGTATCACAATTATAGTAGATAGAAAAGAGTTTGATGTCCGTGTTTCTATCCTTCCTACAGTATTCGGAGAGAAAACGGTTATGAGACTTACTTCCAAGGATGGACTTACAAAACCTAAGTCAGGACTTGGATTTACACCTGAGGAAATCGAGGTATTCGATGGAATCCTTAGTAACCCTCATGGAATCATACTTGTTACAGGTCCTACAGGATCAGGAAAATCAACTACTCTTTATACATCTCTTTCAGAGCTTAA
>CACZOE010000331.1 GCA_902782695.1 uncultured Lachnospiraceae bacterium
ATGCATGGTAGAAAAATCCTTCATAAACTGTATCTTATCGAATAGTTCCAGCATGGTTGTTCGCATCTCCGGCAGACGAAGAATATCTGTAAAAATCTGTCGGCGATATTCAGCAACTCTTACATCATCAGTTATTTCTGAAAGTACATTTGTAATCAGACGACGTTCCTTGTCGTCTTTTGATGCAGATTCACAGAACCCCTCCAGACCAAGATCGTGCATCACATAATCAGGCAATCTACGGTACTCGGATTTTGCATTAGCAGGCTGCATCAGACTGAATCCAGTATGTTGATCCATAACTTCAAATCCCCCTCCAATATTCCCAGTTTATTAATCAAGTACTCTTCCTATATAATCCAGAATACAATTTTTCTTTTTTGTAGCATTCATCTTTTCAAACTCAGGTGAATGAATGGTTGCTGACAGTCCATAAAGAAGCTGTCCTGCGAGAATATCCACAGGAGCACTGTTCGTTTTGCTCCATTTATTTATCATCATACATATGAGAGGACGGAGTGATTCAAGCGTTCCATCGCGCATAGCTACCTGTACAGTCCAGTGAATGTTTCCCTGTATCTGTCCAAACTTCTCCATGGACTTTTCATACATCGGAAGGAATGCCCCGACAAACTCTTCCCGCGTATCACAACCTATAAGCATATTTTCAAATTTTGCCATGTAATTTTGGAAGAATCTTTCCACTACACAATCAAACAGCATATCCTTCGATTTAAAATAATGATAGAACATTCCTATCTCTCCGCCCACCTCATTCATTATCATCCTGACCGAGGTAGCTTCATATCCATGTTCAAAGAATAGTTTCATTGCAGTTTCAATTATCTCATCCCTTTTACCGCCTTCAAGCACTTTCTTCCTTGCCATCTGTTTTCTCCTTTATCCAATCTGCTATATTAGTAGCCTGCATGAAACAACACTTTTTCATTAGCCATATACCCACCCTCCATAAACCGAATATCGTTCTGTTAATCAATATATCATCAGACGCTCGCATTTGTCAATAATAAACCGAACGATATTCCGTTTATTTTTACGTATAAAAATGAGTGTCGCATTGCGACACTCTCCGCGCGAGGCGCGTGCTGCCAAAAGGCAATTCTCTTCTTACCAAAATATGTTACTTACTTAGGTCTGGACTCACAATTATTATTTTTTAAGTTCATGTCCCCATACATCTACAAGTTTATCCAAGCTCCACGCCGCATTTGCGGGACTAGTAGATGGTAATACCACTCTTAACTTACATCATCAGAAAATTCATAACCAAAGCAACCATAATATCCTTTTCTTCAGGTCTCGGAACAACCTGATGATCGTACTGATCTAAAAGTAACAATGCATCTGTATATTGACTAACAGCTTGCAAAATGTCAGACTCCTCAACATCCAAGGCATTCTTTCCATTCACCAATCAAAAAATCCATCATCTTAAATCACATACCATAATATATTCTTCACTATTTTCATCTATTATTTCAAATCCAACTTTCTTATACATTTTCACAGCATAATTAGCTTTCTGTACTGCAAGTGAAGCTTTCTTATACCCCTGCTCTTTCAGCAGTGAGAGCATTTTTTTCATAAGTTCAGTACCTATACCCCGCCCCCGATATTCTTTGTATAGCGATATAGCAAAAGATGGAGTTTCATCATCGACATGTCCATAATCATTCATGATGCGGGTCCATACAGCTCCGATAACTTTACCATTATCTTCAGCAACTATACAATTATCAGCATTGCCACTTCCAAAATTGTCGTAATATATGGAAAGTTCAGGCCGTTCTATTATAGATCTGTCCGGCAACTCAACACCTTCCGGAACAAAAATGGCCTCATACAAAAAATCTTTTAATAATTCAATTTCTTCTTTTCTCAGTGTCCGTAATAGCATTCTTTCAGTTCCTTCCTGGCGATTTATTGCAATCCAAGATATACCTTGGCACATTTCTCTGCACCTGCCGGATATTCGTATCCTTCTAACTCAGCCAGTTCCCTGGTTATACGAGCAAACAATTCATGTGTTTTTATAAGTGCTTTCTTTATATCATCCTTATCGTAATGCGCAA
>CACZOE010000332.1 GCA_902782695.1 uncultured Lachnospiraceae bacterium
AACTCGCTGCCATCAGGGGCAGTAACCTTAAGATCGTAAAAATTCATACTAAGTACCTCCTTGAATTTCTATTGTGTACAATTTAATTATACACAATCTTTCCGGAAAGTCAACATTTTTTTCCTCTTTCCTGTATTTTGTTGCCTTTTCTTCCTCTAAATCGTCTAATCTCAATAACCTCAGCAACAATTCTAACCGTTCTATTTATTTGTGTTGCTTCTCATTCTATAATTCCAGGATATCTGGCAACAATATCTCACCTATCATTCTTTTTTGTTGCTTTTCACACAACGTCAAAAGGTACGGTTCTGAATCATTCAAAACCGTACCTAACCGACTCAATCTATTGAATTCCAAAAACTATTAATTATTAATTAGAAAAACAATTCCTTAGTTCAAATTTGCAAATATGTCTTCCATTTCATAATACAGCTTTCTTAACCGTTCGGTAGAAAGATCTGTTTCATTTAATATGGTATATCTGTCAGGGCGGCTGGCTGCTGCGCTCTGCCATGCCCCTATAAATATTTCTTCTGTTATGTTCCAGTCTGATGGAACTACAGGAATATCGTATTCTTTTATAATTCGTGTTATCTTTGCGATATTTCTATTCTGGAACTTGCAGGCTCCGTAGCTTCCCATGGCAACTGCGATTCCGTGAGGTACATTTACCTGTTCGGCATAGTTCTCTTCCAGTGTGTGGCAGAACAGATGCTCGGAACCACTGCTAGGACGGGATGTTCCCGCTATTTCCATGGCAAGTCCTCCCATTACCAGAGCCTGGGTAAGTCTTTTTATAAAGTCGATACTCTTCAGTTCCTTCATATCATTATATGCGATGGAGTTAAATGCCATCTTTGAGATCATGTATGCGAAGTCATCCACATAATCCTTACCTGCCACATGGGCTATCTTCCAGTCATTCAGGGCGGTGTATTTACTTACGGTATCACCGATTCCGGAAAGAAGCTGTCTTTCAGGAGCGCCTACTATAACATTTGCATCTACAAGGATTGCATCAGGTATGGTACATTTAAATGTCTTTCTGGCTTTACCCTCGGTTCCCAGTACAGAAACAGGTGATGCAAGACTGTCATTGCTAAGTGTTGTAGGAAGTGATATAAGCTGTGACTTACTTACGAAGGCGGCAAACTTTGCCAGATCCAGAACTGTTCCCCCACCAAAGCCGATAACCACCTTGATATCATTCATGGTAATGTATTTGGCCAGGGCTACGGCATTATCATAGGATGCCTGCTGTATAAGGTACATTTCACTGTTAGGAAAATCTGCCTCGATTCCATCCAGGATGGAACCAAATATTTTCTTCAGGTTCTCTTCTGTTACGATAATGGTTTTCTTTTTATCAATATCGGGAATTACATCCGACATTACCTCAGGTATCCTTCCGAATATTCCATTATCCACTATCAGATGATATGGCAGTCTGAACTGATGCATGTTTCTTTTCCTCCTTCAGATCACTACATAATATAACTTAAATCTTCCCACTACTGCTTCAGCATCTTCAATGCCTTTGCAAGGTTCACTTTGTTTCCCTTATAAAGTGACATCATTTTATAAAGCTTTCCTGCAAGTATTACAAGAAGTACTGTTGCTACTATCATTATCAGAAGTCCGATGGCTGCGGTAAGAACCGGAACTGTTCCGGAACATACACCGGCCGGAAGTACCATGGAACTTGTAAATGGAAGCAGATACATCCAGGTAGCTACGTCTTCGCCCTTAAGTCCGAAGAAAAGCACCAGATAAAAGCTTACAAGAAGTGCCATGACAAAGAGGGACTGATTGCTGGCAGCCTCTTCCTTGGTACTGGAAATTGCACCGCATATTGATGCGATCGCTGAGTAAAATACTATTCCGAAAAGAAGTGTCAGCACTGCTATTATAACACTTACAGGCTTGAAAAGACCCATCTTATTCAGGTTGCTTAAAAATGCCACTGCCATCATCTCATTATCTGGATTTATTTTGTTTATGATAAACACTCCTGCAGCAAGACCTAAAACCAGTGAGAATATCCAGGTAAAGAACTGAAGAAGTGCTGCTGAAAGAACTCCCAGCATCTTTCCAAATATCATAGCCTCCGGCTTTACGGAAATAAGCATTGTATCCATAAGCTTGGAGCTCTTTTCAAGAACGATATTCTGCATGATACCATTTCCATAGAAAATGATAACAAAGTATACTACCATGGCGGTTACGAAAACCAGAATCATGTTAAATACCGGAGTTGCATCCTTTGACATCTGCTCATCCTGAGCATCCTTGTCATCCAGAATTCCTACACCTTCATCATAACCGGATGAGGTATAAACATTGCTGCTGGTTTTAACACTTACGGCCTGAAGCTCCTCAAGCTTAAGATCCGATGCCACAAATGCTACTGTCTGAGAATT
>CACZOE010000333.1 GCA_902782695.1 uncultured Lachnospiraceae bacterium
AGGTTACATTTGTTTTTACCTGAATTTTACCTTTCTTCACGTTCAATTTTTGTCAAAACAGGCAAAATTCGATAAAAAAAGATAGTACAATTGTATAAAATCACCAAAAGAATGACAATGGGGTGTGACGGAGTGTCACGGATTATTTTATGCTTTATTTGTTGTTTCTGTGATTACGTAGTATATTATAGGTGTAGCTTATGTTTCACCAAGCTTTAAGAGATTTATCTCTCTAAAGCTCTTTACCATGAGGTTATATGTATGGGAACTGCTTTTTCAGAGACATTAAAAAAACTGAGGACTGAACGAGGTCTTTCCCAGCAGCAGCTGGCCAACAAGCTTTTCGTTGACCGTTCAAGCATCGCCAACTGGGAAAATGCCAGACGCGTGCCTGATGCTCTCCTTATGACCAGACTGGCTGAGTGTCTGAATGTCCACGTTTCAGATCTGTTGGAGAGGACAATGGTTGATTCTGAGGACATAAATGTTATACTAGTAGATGACGAGGAAATCCTTTTGGCAGGAACTCTGCCCGTTTTGTCGGAGATTCTGCCGGATGCATCTATTACAGGATTTACCAGAATATCAGAAGCTATTAATTATGCTAAAAGCAAGCCTATATCGATTGCGTTTCTTGATATAGAACTGGGGACACATAGTGGTCTGGATCTATGCAAGACTCTTCTGGAAATAAATCCTTCTACAAATGTCATCTTCCTTACCAGTTATCCGGACTATGCCATAAATGCATGGAATACTGAAGCCAGCGGCTTTCTTGTTAAGCCACTTCAGAAGGAGGATGTTCTTGAGCAGCTCAGCAAGCTGCGACATCCCGTCGGAAAATTGGGGAGGGTACTTAAAACTTAAATGGAATCTTGGGTTGATGTTGTTAATTTCTCATTTGCAGTCACAGGTATTATACTTACTATCCTGGGACTTATTTTAGTGTATGTTATTCGTTACCTTAACAAACCTACAAAGCTTTTCTTCACTTCCTTCTTTGGAATCATTCTTTTATATGTCTGTTCAGATCTTTTAAGCCAGATATCACTTGTTTTATTAGACGGTCGGTATGTTCTGTTATCAAGAGTCGGTGTATTCCTTGAATCCTTTCTCTCATCACTTCTGATAATTATGCTGTTATTCTATCTATTACGCAGTACCAATGTAGACATTTCTAAGAGTAAAAGCTACAAAGCAGTTCTCATTTATGAATTCTTCTATCTGCTTATGCTTTGTCTCACTCAGTTCATACCATTTATTTATTATTTCGATGAAAAGGGTGTATATCACAGAGGACCTTGGTATCCAGTCCTTCTGATACCAACCGTTCTTTCCATGACAACTGTTCTGCTGAAACTGGTTCGCAAAAAAAGTGAACTGTCCAGAAGACAGTTCATTGCATTTTTACTTTATATCATTATCCCTATCGTATCCATGCTGATACAGATGTTTTTCTATGGAATACTATTCATCGTCATAGGAACAGTCATATCATCCATCATTTTGTTTGCATCTATAGTTATCAGCCAGATAAATGCATACATTGAAGAGAAAGCGCTTAACGAGGTTTATAAGACAGATATTCTCCTGCTTCAGATGCGGCCACATTTCATCTATAACACCATGTCCAGCATTTACTATCTCTGCGATCTGGATCCAAAGAAAGCTCAGACCGTAGTAAGAGACTTCTCTATATATCTGAAAAAAAATTTCAGTGCCTTGTCCAAGAGGGAGCTGATTCCCTTTGATGATGAACTTGAACATACCAGGGCTTATCTTGCTATAGAAAAAGCCAGATATGAAAAGCTTCTGTTCGTGGAATACGATATCCAGAATACCGACTTTCACCTGCCACCACTCATTCTTCAGCCCATGGTTGAGAATGCCGTTAAGCACGGTGTAGATCCGGATTTTCCATCCCTTCATATATGGGTCCGAACCTTCAGGAAGAATGATAAAAATATAATCATAGTAGAAAACACCGGACCAGACTTTACCCCTGCAGCAGAAAATGATACAGAAGTTCACGTAGGTTCGGAAAATGTTAAGAAACGTCTGGAGCTTATGTGCAACGGCACATTAGAAACCGCCCCACGCGATGGGGGCGG
>CACZOE010000334.1 GCA_902782695.1 uncultured Lachnospiraceae bacterium
CAGTAAATTTATTATCATACTTTTTATTCAGTTCCTGAACAGATCCAGAAGCAGTTACGCTGAATTTCGTCGTCTTGCCCACGGATTTATCAAGGTCAACTGTAAGTGTAGGCTTATGTCCGCTTGTTTCCTTGAAAATATTATTATCAATAACATTGCCGTTGACGTTAATCACCTGATTTTCATCCTCAGTGACAACATACTTTGTATTATCAAAATAATCTGTGCTCCAACCGTTCCACGCGATAAATGACATCTCAATTTCCGAGCCGCAGTAAACTGAAGTATTTGTACCTGTGAGTGGTTTACCATTCAAAGAGTAAGTGATATTTCCGCCGTAATCAGGATAAATAAGTCTTACATTACGCTTCTCATGCTTATAGAATTTTATAGACCGCATTTCAGCTTTTGCCTGATCTTCACCGTTAATAACTATTGTTTGTTCTCCGTCAGGAAGCCAATATCCATTATCTGTTGATGCAGCTTCATATGTTATTTCACTGCCTAAGCCGATTCTCTGACCATCAGTTATAGTATCGCCCTTATATTTGAATATGATTGTTCCGTGCTCATACTTATAATCTGACGAATTAAATACAAAAGAGCCATCTGAATCTGCATTAACAACGAGGTTCTTGATCTTCGTATTGCTCTTGATAACAACATTTCCTTCTAACTTTCCTGCTTCTATTGCTCCTCCGGTTATTACAACTCCTTCGGCACATTCAGCTTTAATATTTACTGTTTTTCCTTCTTCAATAAACTGCCCATCGTATACCTCGTTTCCGTCAACATAGTAATGTAAAGTAAGTCCTTCATAATTATTCTTGATTTCCTTTTCATTAAAAACAAATCCCTTACACACATCTATCTTGACAGTATCTGTTTCGCTGTATTTCAGCTTTATTGAGTCATCTTTATTAATAAGATACTGAGGTGCTTTGCCATTTACAGAAACCTTAAATACAAGATTCTGGAACTTTTCTATATTCTGAGTAACGTAAATTGTAAGGTCATTGATTTCCTTCAACGGGATATCTTTTCCGTTCTTCAGATCAAGGTATGTAAAAGTCTTTTCACCATTATTGACTTTAAGAAGCTTATCTTCATCTTCCTTGCCTAATGGTGTAATGCTTAATGCTTTTTTCCATAGTGATGACTCCTTAACTTCAAAGCGAACTTTTTCCTTTTCAAGCCAGTTTCTAACTGTAAACTGATACTTTCCCTCTGCATCATTTGGAATCTTATAAGTAAAAACATATCCATCTGACACATCAAGTCTATCCGCCTCTAATTCCTTACAAGTCACATTATTATTTTTATCGGTCGTAAACTTTAGGACATCTCCGCATTTGAGCTTATTTAATTTATCCTTATTATTATCATTAATAAGCTCATTGTTTAGTTTTAATTCAATCAAACCGTTTTTGTTTATATCAGTAGCGGCTGATATATTTTTATGCAGTTCTACTGAATACTCTCCTGAATCGTTTTTTGAATCTGAAAATATGACCTTTCCCTTATCATCTGAATAGAAGTATGCTTCCGGAGACGATTTTACAAAATAATACTTTGACGGATCATATTCATATGTAACTGCATAAGTTGCTGTTGAACTGATATCTACACTATCTGAATCACATTTCTTGTTGTCTATATACCATGATCCGTTTGCTTTTACAGTAGTTCCATCACTATTCATGATAGTATCTTCGAATGACAACTGCTTCTTAGGATAGTAACCTATAGGTTCTATAGCTATTTCCTCAGACTTCAGGTCATCAGGGATCGCGATTATCTCTTTATCCTGTAAATAACAATCTACATTATACCGATCTCCGTTTTCATCATATCTGAATATTTTAAACTCTGAAAAATCATACAGATCACTATTGGTATTATTTATTTCTTCTATTGACGCATATATTTTTTCACCAGGATCCATGTAGCAATTCAGAACATCGATCTCTCTTGTATGTTGTGCATCGTAATAATATTTTAGCGTTATATTTTTATTATCAAAAAAAGAAACATGTATATCCCCTGTGGGTACTATGAAGTCCTTATCATAATCCTCGGAAATATAATTACCATTACTATCAACTTTATTATCAGTCATATTATCTTGATATTTTTTGTAGTCAGCATCGTTCTCAATGCCGGCAATTTTAACTATCAATTTATCTCCTGCAGCGCAGCCGGTCATCACCAAAGCTGACAAACAGGATATAACAATGAGCGATTTTTTCATATAACTGCTCTTTTCAGATTTAAACATTGATCGTCTAAATTAAAGACTAAACTATGGCGTAAAAACATTATTCATCATCTTCCTATACAATCACCTACATAGCGAGTATCACAATAGTTGTATTCTATAAAAATATTATATCACCACGTGCTTTTTATGTCAACAATCACAATACTCAACATAACCATTTCAAGCAAAATTTATATTTTGTTAATATTTCATTTTTATTATCAAAAGTTCTTCCACATTTACCCGTTTCGCTAACATACAAACGAAATGCCGCCCGAAGGCGGCACAATCATTATTACACATCAAAAAGTATATCTGCTTCATCAAGGTCAAGCAGGTAATACTTCCTGCC
>CACZOE010000335.1 GCA_902782695.1 uncultured Lachnospiraceae bacterium
ATAACACATTTCCATATGGATATTGGTTGGAAACAGCAGTATGTAGGTGTTATGTATATGGAGTATGAAGGAGTTCCTGTATACTTCATCGATAATGAGTATTACTTCAACGGATTCAACATCTATGGCGATGTTAAATGGGATATAGAGAAGTTTTGCTATTTCTGTAAAGCGGCTCTATCAATTCTCCCAAGTATAGGCTTCAGACCTGACATTATTCACTGTCATGATTGGCAGTCTGGTTTGGTTCCTGTTTATCTTAAAACGCTTTTCGCAAGCAATCCATTTTATCAGGGAATCAAGTCAGTTATGACTATTCATAACCTTCAGTTCCAGGGTAAGTGGGATATCAAGACAGTACAAGAGTATTCCGGACTTCCTAGTGAACTGTTCACACCGGACAAGCTTGAAATGAATAAGTATGCAAGTATGCTGAAGGGTGGACTTGTTTATGCAGACAAGATAACCACAGTTTCAAATACATACGCACACGAGATACAGACTCCTTATTATGGAGAAGGTCTCGACGGACTTCTTCAGGCTCGCTGGCAGAGTCTCTGGGGTATCGTGAACGGTATCGATTATGATGTGTTTAATCCTGCTAAGGATAACAAGATAGAATGTAAATATAATACTAGAAATTATAAGAAGAACAAGATTAAAAACAAACTGGCTCTTCAGAAAGAACTGGGACTTCCTGAGGATGAAAATGCATATGTAATGGGTATTGTGTCAAGACTTACAGATCAGAAGGGACTTGACCTGATAGACCACATTATGAATGATATCATGACAGATGGTACCCAGCTGGTGGTTCTTGGAACTGGTGACAGACGATATGAGGATATGTTCCGTTACTATCAGGGCTTCCATCCTGCAAAGCTTTCAGCAAATATTTATTTCAGCGATGAGCTTTCACACAAGATATATGCAGGTTGTGATTCTATACTCGTTCCGTCAAGATTTGAACCTTGTGGACTGACACAGCTCATGGCTCTCAAATATGGTTCACTTCCGATAGTAAGAGAAACTGGTGGACTTAAGGATACGGTTCAGCCATACAATGAGTATGAAGGAACAGGAACAGGATTCAGCTTTGCAAATTATGATGCAAGAGAACTTCTGAATACGATCAACTATTCCAAGCAGGTATTCTTTGACAAGAAGGAAGACTGGCAGAAGATGATGAAGAGAGCTATGGAACAGGATTACAGCTGGGATCAAAGTGCAAAGATCTATGAGCAGCTATATTCAGAACTATAAAAATATAAGTTACTTATAACAGTGTATCTGATAATACATTTTGTAAAAACAAAAACCCGCATATTTAAGTGCGGGTTTTGTATTAATTAGATAAAGGAATTTTAGATGGTTTATTAACAGGTATAAATAAATGGCGTACGATGGAATAGTTGTAAGCAGTGTGATATCAGAGATAAAGACCGAGTGTCTGGGTGGAAGATGTCTGAAGATTCAGCAGCCATCACCGGATATCATTACTCTTACAATAAAAGGATTTAAAGGTCAGACAAAGCTATACATTTCTGCAGGAGCGGCTCTTCCGATAGTCTATATAGCAGATAGTCTTCCAAATGCTCCGATGCAGGCTCCGGCATTTTGCATGCTGCTCAGGAAGCATCTGGGGAACGGCAGGCTCACACGTATAGATCAGCCGGGGTTTGACAGAATATTTGATTTTGTTTTTGAACATATGGATGAAATGGGTGATATTTCAGAGAGACATCTGATAGTGGAGATAATGGGAAGACAGAGCAACATTATCCTTACTGATAACGAGATGAAGATTCTGGACTGTCTGAAGAGGGTGCTTCCGGATTTGGGAAAAGAAGGTTCAGAGGAGGACTCAAAGCTTAGAATCATTTATCCGGGCAAGGTGTATGAGACTCCGGACTCTCAGGGGAAGATTAACCCATTAGAAGGATTTGGCAGAGTATATTTTGATGATACGATGGCAGCTAAAAGCGGTCCCGTTTCTAAGACCATTTTCTCCTCTTTTACGGGATTTTCAAAAACCATTGCTGAGGAGATAGTATACAGGGCTGGTATTGATTCCAGGGCTACATTTTCAGATATAGATGAAGAGCAAAAGCAGAGACTGTTCGAAGTTCTTTCTTCGGTAATAGAAGCAGTCAGAAATGAAGATTTTAGTCCTTCAGTTTCTTATATAGATGATACTGCTAAGGATTATCACGCTTTTGAACTTAAGATGTATAACGGTGGTGAGAACACAAGAGTTGAAAATGTAGAGGAGGGAATGTCAAAGCTGCTGGAAAACTTTTACAGCAGGAAAGAACAGGCGGTTAATATCAGAAGTAAATCACAGGATATTAGAAAGCTTCTGACCAATCTGGTGGAAAGAGCCTCAAGAAAATATGATCAGCAGCTCCAGCAATTGAAGAGTACAGAAGACAGAGATAAATATAGAATATATGGAGAGCTTCTGAATACTTATGGCTATGAGCTCAGGGGCGGAGAAGAAAGTCTTAAGTGCATAAACTACTATGATAATCAGGAGATAGTCATTCCCCTTGATCCGGAGCTTAGTGCCAGTGAAAATTCTAAGAGATATTTTGAAAAATATAATAAAAAGAAGAGGACTTTTGCTGCTCTTACGGAGTTTACCCGTAAGACAAAAGAAGAACTGGATTATCTGCTCTCTGTAAAACACTGCCTTGAAATAGCTGAAACCGAGGCGGATGTTGAAGAACTTAGAAAGGAACTGTCTGACTCGGGAATGCTGAAGGTCAGCCGAAAGCAAAAAGGCAGGGGCAGAACAGATGCTTCCAGGGTGATACATTTTATATCCAGTGATGGATATGATATCTATGTGGGAAAGAATAATATTCAGAATGACAAGCTTACTTTTGAAATGGCAACAGGAAGAGACTTGTGGTTTCACTCAAAGGGTATCCCGGGATCACATGTCATAGTCCGATTAAAATCTACTGACAGTGGTATAGATGATGTGCCGGACAGAGTCTTCGAGGAAGCGGCTGCTCTTGCAGCGTATTACTCAAGCGCAAAAGAAGCTCCAAAGGTTGAAATAGATTATACCGAAAGGAAAAATCTGAAAAAACCACCTGGAGCAAAACCTGGATATGTAATCTATCATACAAATTATTCTATGATGGCAAAGCCGGGGAAGGATACGGTGAGACTGGCAGAAGACCAGTAAATAAGTAGTAGGATAAAAGGTGTAAACAATTAGGATATGGGGGTAAGATATGCTGATTGACTATACAAGAGAGTATATTGAAAAGCTTCGCACTCCGGAGGAGGCGGTAAAAGTTGTAAAAGACGGTGACTGGGTAGACTATACCAGTTCCCTTGGAATGCCTGTACTGCTTGACAGAGCTCTGGCCGCAAGAAAGGAAGAATTATATGATGTTAAGATAAGGGGTAATCTTCTTCCTGGACCTATCGAGGTTGCCGAGTGCGATGGTACAGAAGAACACTTTATCTATCATAGCTGGCATTGTTCGTCCTATGAAAGAAAACTTTGTGACAGGGGACGCTGCTATTACATTCCTATGGTATTCCATAATAATGCTGCATACTATGAATATTTCATAAAGGTAAATGTAGTTATGGTCAGTGTTTCGCCTATGGATAAACATGGCTATTTCAATTTCTCTGTTAATACCGGAGTAGCAGGGCCTATCTGTGAAAAGGCTGATATAGTTATTGTTGAAGTTAATGAGAATATGCCAAAAATCCATGGAGGATATCATGAGTGTATTCACATTTCTGATGTGGATTATATCGTGGAAGGGCTTCATACTCCGTTCAGGGATATGCTTCCAATAGTGCCGCGAGATATAGACATTCAGATAGCTTCTCATATTATTCCATACATAGTGGATGGTGCCAATCTTCAGCTGGGAATCGGAAGTATTCCTAATGCTGTGGGTAAACTGATCTCGGAATCTGACATAAAGGATCTGGGGATGCATACAGAGCTATGTACAGATGCATATCTGGAACTGTATCGTTCAGGGAAGCTTACAAATAAGCTAAAGAATATTGATAAAGGCAAAGGTGTTTTTGGCTGTGCTGTAGGTTCAAATGAACTGTATGACTGGCTGGATGATAATCATGGAATTGCAGCATATCCACTGGAATATGTTAACAGACCAAGTGTTATAGCTCAGCTGGATAATATGGTATCTATAAATGGCTGCGTGGCAGTAGATCTCTATGGTCAGGTTGCGGCAGAAAGCTCTGGCTCCAGACAGATAAGTGGTACCGGAGGGCAGCTGGATTTCCTGGCAGGTGCTTCGGCCTCCAGAGGAGGAAAAGCTTTTATATGCATGACCTCGAGATATAAGGAAAAGGATGGAACCTATCATTCAAGAGTCAGACCTCAGTTTGATGGAGATATAATCACATCTCCAAGAAGCCAGGTGTATTTTATAGCTACAGAGTATGGCGTTATAAATCTTGAAGGAAAGTCCACTTGGGAACGTGCGGAGGATTTGATATCCATAGCACATCCTGATTTTCGGGATGCGCTGGTGAAGGAAGCTGAGAACAGACGTATATGGAGACGTTCAAACAAGCGGTAGACGATTTGGAATATATCGATTAGTTGTGAACTCCCCTTGAAAAAATATCTGGTTTAAAGTATAATAACACGGAATATGTTCAAAAATTCGAAAATTGTTTTTGAAACTCATTTTTTCATTTATTTTATTTAGGAAGAAGAAAATGGTATATAGTATGACAGGTTTCGGCCGAAGCGAGTATTCGGACGAACAAAGACGTATAATAATAGAAATCAAATCAGTAAATCACAGATATTGTGATGTAAGTATCAAGCTTCCGAGAATCATCAGCAGATTTGAACCGGAGCTGAGGAAGAGACTTAAGCTCTATGCTGAAAGAGGAAAGATAGATATATTTGTTACCTATAACAGTCTTAAATCTTCAGGTTATACTGTTAAATATGATAAGGAAGTTCTTGAACAGTACATGAATCATTTTAAGAGTATTGAACAGGATTTTGGACTTGAGGAAGAATATAAGCCTACAGTGGTAGCAAGATTTCCTGATGTTCTGACAGTAGAAGAGGAATACTTTGTTGAAGATACCGAGTATGAAATAATTGAAAAGGTATTCGATGAAGCTGCAAGTCAGTTTATGCAGTCACGTGCTGCTGAAGGAGCAAGACTCTCGGCAGATATCATCGACAAAATGGCTGATCTGGAGAAACTTACCTGTCAGGTGGATGAGCTGGCTCCG
This sequence comes from uncultured Lachnospiraceae bacterium, assembly GCA_902782695.1. Classification (GTDB taxonomy): domain Bacteria; phylum Bacillota; class Clostridia; order Lachnospirales; family Lachnospiraceae; genus Eubacterium_Q. The sequence goes on from CACZOE010000335.1 coordinate 5,263, forward strand.
AGAATGATAGAAGAATTCAGGACAAAGCTTACTGAGAAGGTTGAAAAGCTTCTGGAAACTACAGATATAGATGATTCACGTATAGTTCAGGAAGTAACCATTTATTCAGATAAGGTTGCTGTGGACGAGGAGCTTGTCAGACTGCATAGTCATATCGCTGCAGTAAGAGAGATGCTGAGTGAAGGAAATTCTGATGGAAATGGAACAGGCGATAAGAATTCCTCCATCGGAAGGAGACTTGATTTTATAGTTCAGGAGATGAACAGAGAGGCAAATACTACTTTGTCAAAGTCAGATACACTGGCTGTAACAGATATCGGAATAGATATGAAGACCTGTATAGAAAAGGTCAGAGAGCAGGTTCAGAACATAGAATAGTGTGGAAAGGGTAATAATATGGAAAAGGGACGTCTTATAGTGATCTCCGGCTTTTCCGGAGCAGGAAAGGGAACAGTTGTAAAAAAGCTTCTGGAGAAGTATAATTACAGTCTGTCCATATCAGCTACCACCAGAGCACCGAGAGAAGGTGAAGTGGATGGCAGGGAATACTATTTTAAAACTGTTGATGAATTTAGAACGCTCATAGATTATAACGGACTTATAGAATGGGCACAGTATGTTGATAATTTCTATGGTACACCGAGAAAATTTGTAGAGGAAGAAATTGCTGCAGGAAAGAATGTAATCCTCGAGATTGAAGTTCAGGGTGCCATGAATATAAAATCCCAGTATCCAAACGCGATACTGATATTTATAACAACCAAAGATATAAAGACTCTTCACGAGAGACTATCTACAAGAGGAACTGAAAGCCCTGAGGTTATAGCGAAGAGAATCGCTAGAGCTGCTGAAGAGGCTGAGTCCATGGAATCATATGAATTTATCGTAGTTAATGATGACCTGGATACCTGTGTAGATGCAGTAAATTCCATAGTAGTAAGTGAAGAATGTAAAAAAGAGAATAATACTCAGTTCCTTATAGATATAAAAAAGGAATTAGAGGATTATAGTAAAACAGTTTAAAAAAACAATTTATATATTCAGGAGGAAATATCATGATACATCCATCATACAGCGATCTTATGGGAATAGCTAACGAAGGTGTTGAGCCGGGAGAGCATCCTGTAGTAAAGAGTCGTTATTCAATAGTTCTTGCAACAGCAAAGAGAGCAAGACAGATAATTGCAGGAGATGAACCTCTTGTTAATCTTCCAAATGGAACAAAGCCTCTCTCAATTGCAGTTGAAGAATTATATGAAGGTAAGATTAGAATATTGGGAGATGATGAGTAATTCATCCGTGAAAAAAGCGGACAGACTTCTGTTCGCTTTCTTTTGTTAAGAAAAAGTCGGATATAATCTGCGGGAGGATAGTACATGAATCTTCAAGATCTGATAAAGGATTTAGATTATGAATTAATATGCGGTAGTGTAGATACCGAGGTTTCAGATATTACAAATGATTCCAGAAAAGTCGGAGCAGGGATGCTTTATTTTGCAATTCCGGGGGCAACGGTTGATGGAGCATTTTTTATTCCTGAAGTTATAAGGAAGGATGTAGCTGTAGTTATAACTCAGAAAAAAGAAAACAAGCTGGGGGCTATCCTTCAGGATGATATGACTGTTAATGGTGAGTTCGAAGAAATCAAAAGCGAAACAGTAACTATTATTCACGTTGATGATGCAAGATATGCCATGGGAATCATTAGCAGTCGTTTTTATGGAGAGCCTTCCAAAGAATTGACAGTTATAGGTATCACAGGTACTAAAGGAAAAACTACAACTTCCTATATGATCAAGAATATGCTGGAACTGGCTGGCGTAAAAACAGGTCTTATAGGTACTATAGAGATATATGATGGAAAGCAGAGTATTCCTGCTGCAAATACTACACCGGAGTCCATTCTTATTCATAAGACTATGAAGGATATGGTTGAAAACGGAGTCGAATGTGTGGTAATGGAGGTTTCCTCCCAGGGACTTATGCTTGACAGAGTAGCTGGAGTGGATTTTGATTACGGTATATTTACAAATCTTTCTCCGGATCATATAGGTCCAAACGAACATGACAGCTATGAACATTACAGAGATTGTAAGAAGAAGCTTTTCTCACTTGCTAAAAAGGGTATATATAATCTGGATGACCCTGAAGCTGAATATATGATGGATGGAAGCAGTGCATTTCCTATCACATTTGGTGAGAATGAAGATTCTGACTATATAGCAACAGGACACCGTCTGTTTGTTGAGGACGGTATTATGGGAATAGAATATGATATTGATGGTACTCTCGAGGGTACTATAAAGGTTTCTCTTCCTGGAGAGTTCAGCATACATAATTCCCTTGCTGCTCTTGTAGTGGCTGATTGCCTGGGAGTAAGTTTCGATGAGATAAAGAGGATACTGGCTGACATAAGAGTACGAGGCCGTGTTGAAATGATTCCTATATCTGATAAATTTACTCTTATGATTGACTATGCTCATAATGGTATGTCGCTGGAGTCACTTCTGAATGCTATAAAGGAATATAATCCAAAGAGAATAGTAACTCTTTTTGGTTGCGGTGGAAACAGGGCAAAATCACGTCGTTATGAGATGGGAGAGGTTTCAGGAAAACTTTCTGATTTTACAATTATCACAAGTGATAATCCTAGAAAAGAAGAGCCACAGGCTATACTTGATGATATAAAGATCGGTATAGAAAAAACTGATGGAGAATATATAGATATAATTGACCGTAAAGAAGCCATAAGATATGCCATTATGAATGCCCGCGAAGGTGATGTTATCATACTTGCCGGAAAAGGACATGAGGATTATCAGGAGATTAATGGCAAGAAATATCATATGGACGAGAGAGACCTGATAAAGGAAATTTTGGAGGAAGAGGATGTCGATAAAATATGCGGATATAATAATAGATATTTCGCATGAAGGCGTAGATAGACCTTTCAGATATAAAATTCCTGAATCCCTTACTGGGCAGGTTCAGGTGGGGGCTGCTGTAAAAGTTCCTTTTGGTAATGGAAACAGAACAAGAAACGGATATGTGGTGGCCCTGGCTGACGAAGCAAACTGGGATATAAATAAGATAAAGGAAATAAGTGAAGTTTCCGAAAATGTACTTAGCGTTGAAAGCAAACTGATAAAGCTGGCTAAGTGGATGAAGGAGACTTATGGCTGTACCATGATAAGTGCCCTGAAGACGGTAATGCCAGTAAAAGAAAAAATCAGGGAAAGAAAAGGACAGGTAGATACGAGAGAGCTGATACCGGAGTTTAGTCCCATCGATGAGCTGGAGCCGGCACAGCAATTTATAGTTGATGACTTTATTTCTGATCTGGATAATCTGGATTTTGGGAGCGGTTCTTCCGGGGCGGATGTTATTTCAAGTATGGAGAATGGGGCGGATGATGTCTACCTTCTTCATGGAGTAACAGGAAGTGGAAAGACCGAAGTATATATTCGTATGGCTGAAGAAGTCATAAAAAGGGGAAAGGATGTAATAGTCCTTGTTCCTGAAATAGCTCTTACCTACCAGACTGTAGCCCGGTTCAGCAGTTATTTTCAGGATTCAATCGCAATACTTAACTCACAGTTGAGTAAAGGTGAAAAATATAGAGAATTTGTAAAAGCCAGAGAAGGTAAGACTCATATCATGATTGGACCTCGTTCTGCGCTTTTTGCTCCATTTCCAAATCTCGGACTTATTATAATAGATGAAGAACATGATGTTTCATATAAGAGTGAGATGACTCCGAAGTATCATGCAAGAGAAGTGGCAGTGGAAAGGGCTCGTATAGATGGGGCGAAGGTTGTACTTGGTTCTGCGACACCTTCTATTGAGAGCTACTTCAAAGCCTGTAACGGGGAATATAAGTTATATAAACTTGAGGAACGGGTCAGAGGAGCGGTTCTGCCGGAGATAGAAATAGTTGATCTGAGAGAAGAACTGAAGGCCGGAAACAGAAGTATCATCTCTAATTCGCTATATGAGAAATTAAAAGAAGCATTTGAAAGAAAACAGCAGGCAATGCTTTTTATAAACAGGAGAGGATATAATTCCTTCGTATCCTGCCGAAGTTGTGGAACTGTTATAAAATGTCCGAATTGCGATGTGTCTCTTTCACTTCATAATAATTCAAAACTCATGTGTCATTACTGTGGTTACACCATGATGATGCCGGATGGGTGTCCTGCCTGTAAATCCAAAATGATAGGTGGTTATGGCACCGGGACAGAAAAACTGGAGCAGGAAATAAAGAGAATTTTTCCTGATATCAGAACCCTTCGAATGGATCGGGATACTACCATGAAGAAAGGATCTCATGGAGAGATTATCAGAAGATTTCGTGAACATGAAGCAGACTGCCTGATAGGTACCCAGATGATTGTAAAGGGACATGATTTTCCTAGGGTTACTGTAGTAGGAAATATACTCGCGGATCTAAGTCTTTTTGATACAGATTTTGAATCGGCTGAGAGAACATTTGATCTATTAGTTCAGGCATCCGGAAGAGCAGGTCGAGGTGACATGAAGGGAACAGTAATCATCCAGACCTACCAGCCGGAACATTATGCAATTGAGTGTTCAAAGAATCAGGACTATGCCTCATTTTATGAATATGAAATGTCCTATAGAAAACTTCTGAATTATCCACCAGTTGTAAAGCTTCTGGCTATAGTTATCAGTTCGGATGATGAGAAGGTTCTGAATGATGTGACAGAGGATATTTCTAAATATATTCACGGGCTTGAAATGGTTTCCAGTATAACTGGTCCTGCTCAGGCATCCATTTACAGGATTAATAACATATATCGCAAAGTTCTATATCTAAAGGATGAATCAGCTGAAGCGCTTTCCAATATTACTGAACTTTGTGACAAAAGATTTTACGAGTTGTCTCAGAAGGTGGATGAAAAAACGGTTCTGGATATACAGTATGATCTGAATCCGATGAGAATTCTGTAATAAGACACATATAATAACTGATACCAAAATAATTGGAGAAGGACAATGAGTGGTAAAAGAAATTATGGAATAGACCTACTGAGAATAATAGCTGGATTTATGATAGTTGTACTACATAGTTTTACTCAGGGAGGACTTTTATTTAATTGTGAAGCGGGCAGCGTTCAGGAACGCGCTGTAATGATAGGCTCCATGATTACTTATGCAGGTGTAAATATATTTGCGGTAATAAGTGGATATGTTTCAGCTCTCAGTAAGAGTGAGAAAACAGATTATTCAAGATATATTGAGATCTGGCTGACAGTCCTTTTTTATGATCTTGTGTTAAGCGGGATTCTCAGTTTCATTATTCCGGGATACACACTTTTGGCAAACTTAAAAACAATGCTCACTCCTGTTACATCAAATGTATATTGGTATTTCACTTCATTTACCGGTCTTTATCTGTTGAAGCCGCTTATAGACAGAGGGCTTAGAAACTGTAGTGAAAAAACACTTAAGAAGCTTTTCGTTGTTATAATCCTGATATTCTCAGG
>CACZOE010000336.1 GCA_902782695.1 uncultured Lachnospiraceae bacterium
AATTAGGTACCTTTGTGAGCCTGTTGCCGATATATACCGATCCCGTAAGCCCCGTGCATCCGTAGAATGCACTATCTCCAAGCTGATTCATATTGCTGCCTAGATTCAATTGCTCATTCAGTTTACCGCATTCATAAAACGAACTTTCTCCTACATGGTATACCTTGCCTTTAAACCCTGTCATTGTCGTGAGTTTACTTTTACCACTAAATGCATTTGTTCCAAAGTAATTGATTCCATTAGAATCAGCTACTTCTACAGATGATAAATTCTCACATCCATTAAAACAGTCATCTCCTATACTATTCACTTCAGAAGGCACATTAACTGATGTGACTGACTTATTATCTACCCAGCCTTCATATCCATAATACATGGAATTTATCCACAGCAGATATGTTTCACCAGTATGTCCATGCCAGAGTCCTTCCTTTGGCTTGAAGTCCGTACTTGCAAAAATGGCAACTATATCAAAAATAGTCTCATAGTCATCAGGAAGATCTTTTTTTACTTTGTTAAGCTTTTCAAGAGCAGAATCAATATCTGTATCGCTGTGTAAAGAGATCCCATAAAGTTCATATAGAGTTTCGATAGTTTTTGGATTTCTTTGTATCCACTCATTTATTTCTTCGTTTTCCAACGATTTCACATATTGAATTGTACTAATATATTCGTTCAAATTATCAGCACCATTTTTTAATGATTGCAAAACATTTGAAGGATTGAGATTGATCATCTCTTCGATTTCATCAATGTAGGTTCCTTCTGATACTCCAAGCGTCAAGATCCTTTGTTTCACATCGGACCAGCTGCACCGCCCAGCAACCTGCTCTTTATCCATAAGAATGTATGCAAGAACATTGGTTGCAATCGTAGCACCTGCTGAGTAATAGTCTGTATCTGATGGAACTAATCTCTGAAGGGTATCGGTTGCATTTGATACTCCTGTAAAGCCGTTATATGATGCTTCATATACAGCTTCGAATCGATTGATGAAGTTATCAAAAGAAGCTTTCACATCGGGATCGCTGTCACTTCTTTTTTTGAGAGTTATATCTTGCCCATATCTTTTATATCCCCATCCTGCAAGTGGGACAGCTGCTATCAGGTCTTCTGCATTGTTGTAGTTATAAATATTGTTGTAAGAACTGATATCTCCACGACTTACTGCCGGGCATGCATATGTATAACCAAATATATGATTTGCATCTGCATAAGGCTCTTTTGTCCCCTTGACACTATAATCCGTAAGAGTTCCTGCAACAACATTAGCGACAGCGGCTCCACGGCTATGTCCTGTAACCCATATAACCGTGTGTGAACTATCATAGTTATCATGCTTTGTAACAAAGCTTAAGGTGGCCAACACTTGATCGGCCGCTGTATAAAACCCTTTATGATCTACACTTCCGTTATCCTTTCTACCAAGATTAAAGTCACTAAACCAATCAAGATCTCCATGAGTTCCTCTTATTGGCACGCCGTATATTATATAATTCTCCCCATTCCATGATATATTCTCTTTCTTTCCTACTGAATATCCCACGAAATCAAAGTCATCCATTTGTTCCTGCTTGTCATAGTTGAAGAAATAGTCCGTTTCGTATGAATCTTTTGTCCAGTCATACGCATATACTGGCTCATATCCCATTGTTTCCATAGACTCGCCAATTGTTGATGTGCTTTTATACGCCTGCATTGCCATTGCAACAGTAATCTTGGCGATATCTGTAGATAAAGCGTTTGCGTCTTTCAGAAACATCCCATCATTATATACAAACGAATTAACATGATCTTTTTTATCTCCATAATGTGACTCCACTGGTACATAATCAAATGCTGTCAATGGATCGCCGGAATCTGCTGACCCCAACAACTTAGATATAAGTCCCGCACCAAACACGCAGGCAACTAACAAAGCAGCTATAATCAATACGATAATCCCAATTCTGCTGCTCTTCGCAACACTTTTCATTCCAGCCTCCATCAATAGCCCTCTTTTGTAATAATGATCAACGAACTCCTTCATTTGTTTCATGACAAGGTGGTTCTTCGACCATCCTCCCATTCGGAATATTTTGTCAATTATATCACAACTGTCCTTCATTCGCATCAAAAGAAAAAGCAGATTGTTTCGTGAGTTTTCCGGCTTAAAAACAATCTCTTGTATGAAAACGCGGCTGCCCGCATGGGCAGCCGCCTTAATTCAATAATTCTTGAGTTAATGTAAGTATAATGGATTTCCTGTACACGCTTTAATGAAACCCTTTCGCGCCGAGATCGTATTGGTGTCCATCCGGTGTGATCAGGTAATATTGTCTCATCTCATAATAATCCGAAC
>CACZOE010000337.1 GCA_902782695.1 uncultured Lachnospiraceae bacterium
TGGCGTTATACTTCTCGTGGTAGCCTTCGGAATCTATAAGGGTGTCTCTTATATTACAGGCTCCGGCGGTAAGGATATAACTGCTGAGCTTTCAAAGACAGACAGTGAAGTGGCGTCTGATCTGAAGATTACATTTGAAGATAATCCGGGAAGATTAAAGGCTATTCCACAGTACGCAAATGGGGAAGTTACCGTTAAATCCGGAAAGGACCTGCATATTATCTATCTGAAGGGGAAACAGGTTGGCTTCAATACAGACAGCCGCAAATACCGTTTCTTCGGAGTGGGAATAAATGATGCCGAAAAGCATGCTCTTGAGAATATGACCTATCAGTATGATGATACATTTGTAGTTCTGAATGATATCCTGGGTGGTAATTCAGATACTTACTTCTATTATAATAAAAAGAATAACGACTGCTTCGTTCTGACTATAAATAAAGGAACGGCACGAGTGGTAAATATGACCTATTTTACCGAAATGAGAAAAATGACCTCAAAACTGGATATGAATTAATGTCACATCCGGTTTTGAGGACCGTATTAATAAACTACTTTATTCTTTCCGCTTTTCTTTCCTGCGTAAAGCTTGTCGTCAGCATTCTGTATCCATTTATCTATGTAGGAACCGTCTTCCACAGAGACACCAATGGTCACAGTGACATCGATTGGCTGATCATCAAATGAAAACTCAGTTGCTTCGACAGCTTTGCGTAGTGTTTCAAATATTTCATCGGAGTAAGTTTTTTCTTTTCTGAGTATGAGAAATTCTTCTCCGCCCCATCTTGAAATAATGCACTCCGGACAAGTCTCGTTCATTATCGAGGCTATTTTTTTAAGTACATAGTCTCCTGCATTATGACCATAAACATCATTTATGCCCTTGAAATCATCTATATCGATCATTGCAAGGGAATCCTTCTCTTTTGATTCCCAGAGCTCCTCCAGACGGTCTGTCATATAGTGACGATTATAAAGACCGGTGAGCTGATCTATATAGCCCATTCTTGTAAGATTTTCTTCGGATTTAATAATATTGCTTATCAGTGTTTTGGTATAAAAAATCAAAAATCCAAATACAATAACTGAATTTGTTATCCAGAATATACCAGCATATTTATTGCTTTCCTCATAGATCGGACCGTTATAGGAAACGTAAACGGTGCAGAACAGGTAGCAGGACAGAATAAGGAGACTGAATATCCAGGTTTTTACTCTTCGTGCATTCATCTTGTAAGCCATATAATTGGAATAGTAAATTATCGGAATCATTGAAAGACAGTACAGATGGAAACCGAAGTTATATCCAAGACATAGGGTACAAATAGTCATATACAGGTTTAGCCATACATAGACCATTCTCAGGTATATGTCCAGCCTGTTAAAATGTATCAGAACATATCCTACTATATAAACTAGCAGTGTAGGGATGCTGAAATAAACCAGAAATGTGGCTTTGCACATATGAAAAAACAGCATTAGTCCTAGTACAAGAAATAAGATAACTGTATTTATAGTTATTGTGAGTTTTTTAATTAAAGCAGCATCCATATATTCATCCTTCTTAATATATTGATAATACTTTTTGTTATTTCAGCAGCTGACATAGTCAGACATGTAGAGTATATCATATCTTTTCTAAAAAAGCTTTATTTATATATGATTCTTTGCAAAGAAACTTTCAAAAATATTTGGGATAAAGATATTATTATTGGCAATTGTGTAATATATATGTCATAATCAAACTGATTATATGAAAAAGGCTTGCTAAACTTATATAGAATAACTAAGAAAGGGAAAAATATGAAGGGTTTAAATTCAAAAAAATTGTTATGTATCTTATTAGCTTTACTTATTGTTATAGTTAATTCTTTGTATGTGAAAAGCGATGCTTTGGCAAAAACAAAGAAGCTCAGCTTATCAAAGAAATCTATAAGTGTAGCTGTTTCAGAAACAAAAACTGTAAAGGTAAAGGGAAGCTACAAAATAAAGGTCAAAGCCAGTAAGAAAAAACTGGTGAAGGTTTCTGTTAAGGGTAAGAAAATAAAAATCACAGGACTTAAGAAGGGCAGTGTAAAACTGACAGTTAAGGGATATAAAAATGGCAAGCTTCAGGCGAAGGGAACCATCAAAGTCAAGATTATGGAAGCTGTACCGACAATTGAACCAACAGTTGAACCGACAGCGGTTCCGACAGTAGCACCGACAGTTGAACCAGCAGTTGTTCCAACATCAGAACCGACCGTTGAGCCAACAATTGAACCAACAGTTGAGCCGACA
>CACZOE010000338.1 GCA_902782695.1 uncultured Lachnospiraceae bacterium
GGTCTTGTAGCGTCGTTGTTCTCTCTTGCATTCTTCTGAATAGCCTTGATCTCGTCAACAACTGTGTCAAGAGCTTCAGCCATCTTACGATGCATTTCCTTTGGATCTGAACCTTCAACGAAGTATGGCTTCCAGCCGTTACCCTTGAAGAATGCTTCAAGTTCTTCGTGTGAAAGACGTGAAAGAATAGTAGGATTAGAAATCTTAAATCCATTAAGGTGAAGAATCGGAAGAACTGCACCATCTGAAATTGGATTAAGGAATTTGTTTGACTGCCATGAAGTAGCAAGAGGACCTGTTTCTGCCTCTCCATCACCTACTACACATGCGGCAATAAGTTCTGGGTTATCAAATACAGCACCGAATGCATGAGCTATAGAATAACCAAGCTCACCACCTTCGTGGATAGAACCAGGAGTCTCAGGAGCAACGTGGCTTGAGATACCGCCTGGGAATGAGAACTGCTTGCAGAGCTTCTGAAGACCATCCATATCTCTGCTGATATTAGGATATACTTCGCTGTAAGAACCCTCAAGGTATGCATTAGCAACGAAGAAGTTTCCGCCATGTCCAGGACCTGAAAGAAGGATCATATCCTGATCATATTTATTAATAACTCTGTTAAGGTGTACATAGATAAAGTTCTGTCCAGGAACTGTTCCCCAGTGACCAACTATCTTTTTCTTGATGTGCTCTTTCTGAAGTGGTTCGCGAAGGAGTGGATTATCAAGCAGATACAGCTGAGCTGCAGCGAGATAATTTGTAGCACGCCAATACGCATCCATCTTCTCAAGATACTCATCGGTGATTACATCATGATTCATACTTTTACCTCTTTTTTTATAATTTTGGATTACAGATTAATAGGGGGTAAGAATCCGTAAATCCACTGATATTATACACAATAAATGTGCTATGTGAAGTGCTCAAATACTATTTCGTGATATTACACTAATAATAGTGGAATAGATGGATTTTTTTGTGAAAATATAGTTATCAGAACAATCTTATGATTTGCAAATTGTAAGAAAAATAGTAAAATGGAAATCAGTTAAATGTATATATTATTCATAAAGCGTAAAACAAATGTAAAAGTATATTTTGTAGTAAAAGGATAAAAAAATGAATTTAGATAGTATATCTCAGGAACTGGACAGGCTGTATGAATTCGAAATAAGCAGGTACATTGAGAGATGTGATGAACTTAAAAAATCCGGATTCAAGGTGTATCGTAACTCCAGTGGTCAGCATAAGGTAGTACTTTCGGGGAGGAGTGCCCAGGACCAGCCAAAACAGACTGATAGTTTCGAAACAGGAAAAATAAAAAAAGAAAATATATTTGTAAGAGCAAAAAATAAAGTAAAAAGAAGCATTGCAAACTTTAAGTCTGTAATAAAGTTTTTAAAGTTTCTTTACCATAATTATCAGAATAATGGAAGTATCTGATTTATTTATTAATGTATTGATAGTGGGGAATTTTTAATGACTGAGGAACTTGAACTGGTAGCAAAGTATACCGATGATGTTGTTAAGGTATATGAAAAGGGGAAGCGCCCTGTAGTGACCAGGAAAGATGGATTTGTAAAGCTTTATCCTGATACTCCAAACCACAGCTTTGTAGTATTCCTGCTTTTTGCTAAAACATATCAGTATGGATTAATGATATGTGAGATAGATGATGCATCCATTGGTCTTCTCTATGGAGTAGCTCTTCAAATCAGTACAGCGAAGGCTTATATGCAGATAAGTAAGCAGGAAAATGAAGCTAAACAGCAGCTGTATAGCACCTTAAAGAAATTAAAGGAAAAAAATGAAGTCCTCAGTTTTGTATCTTCAACTGATGAGCTTACCGGACTTTATAATCGTCGTGGATTTATTGAAAATGCAGTTGATTCGGTTAATAATCATCTGGGAGCGTGTGCTGCTATATTTTTCTCTGATCTGGATCATCTGAAACAGATTAATGATGAGTTTGGTCATCAGGACGGAGATTTTGCTCTGATGAGTGCCGCTTCAATCCTGAAGGAAACATTTGACAGCTACAATCGTGAAGGAACAGTATGTGGTCGAATAGGCGGAGATGAATATGTTTCCTTTATCATATGTAAAGATGAAAATGAAACTGAAGAGATAATGAAGCAGATGAAGGAGCGTTGCAGGATATTTAATGAAAAATGTGATAAGCCTTATTATGTGGAGTTTTCCACGGGGTGCTTCTCGTTTATATGTACCGAGAATTATTCGGTTGCCGAACTGACGAATCAGGCTGATGCTTCTTTGTACGAGGCAAAAAAATATAGACGTAAAGATATAAGGAAAAAAATACTTGAAAAAATTTTTTAATTCACTTAGCCTTTCTTTAGGACGTCCAAATAAAGATTATTAGGAGACAAAATTATGACTAAAGAAGAGCTTCACAGATTTGTATCTTATAGTACAGGAAACGAGAGTAATGTCTGTCAGATATATGCCATAAGAAATGGTGAAAAGGCATATGAAGACAACTGGCATGGTTTCAGAACTGATGATGCGGTTCATGTGGCATCTGTAACCAAAGGTGTAATGTCCCTGCTTACCGGTATTGCAATAGATAAGGGGGTTATCAAGGACGTTAATCAGAAAGTGCTTGATTTCTTTCCTGATTATCAGGTTAAGAAGGGGGAGAAAACTATCTATGATGTAACTCTTTACCATCTTCTTACAATGACTGCACCTTATAAGTATAAGTCCGAACCATGGACAAAGGTTTGTACATCAGATGACTGGACAGTGGCTGCACTGGATCTGCTGGGCGGACGTAAGGGTATAACCGGAGAGTTTAAGTATGCTACTCTCGGGATTCAGATTCTGGCCGGGATTATAGAAAATGCAACCGGAGAGAAAGTGATAGACTTTGCAAATAAGAATCTGTTCAAGCCACTTGGAATTCCTGAGCATAAAAACCATGGTGACAGTAGTAAAGAAGATCAGTTTAATTATCTGATGAGTAAGAAACCA
>CACZOE010000339.1 GCA_902782695.1 uncultured Lachnospiraceae bacterium
AGACCATAACCAGCTGACGATGGAGATAATGAAGAAAGTTGCACAGAAGCACGGCCTCGTATGCCTCCTGCATGAGAAGCCTTTCGCCGGAGTTAACGGTTCAGGAAAGCATAACAACTGGTCAATCGGAACAGATACAGGTATAAATCTTCTTTCACCTGGAAATACACCTTATGAAAACGCACAGTTCCTTCTTTTCCTCTGTGCAGTAATTCAGGCAGTTGATGATTATCAGGATCTTCTTCGTCTTTCAGTTGCAACTGCAGGTAATGATCACAGACTTGGTGCAAATGAGGCACCTCCAGCAATTATATCAATCTTCCTCGGTGATGAGCTTTCAGGCGTACTTGAGGCAATTAAGGAAGATAAGCCATATGCAGGAACTGAGAAAGTAGTTATGAAGCTTGGAGTTCACAGTCTTCCAAGATTCAGCAGAGATACAACAGACAGAAACAGAACATCACCATTTGCATTTACAGGAAATAAATTCGAGTTCAGATCACTTGGTTCATCTAACAGTATCGCATGCTGCAACATCATGCTTAATGCAGCAGTTGCTGAAAGTCTTCGTCAGTATGCAGATGAACTTGAGAAATCAGAGAACTTTGAGGATGATCTCCATAAGCTTATAAAGAGAGTTATCACAGAGCACCAGAGAATTCTCTTCGACGGAAACGGATATGGAGAAGACTGGGTAAAGGAAGCTACAGAAGTAAGAGGTCTTTCAAATCTGAAGACTACAGCAGATGCTATGCCACATCTTCTTGATGAGAAGAATAAGGAAATGCTTATGGCTCACAAGGTATTTACTGAAGCAGAGCTGGAGTCAAGATGTGAGATCATGCTTGAGAACTACGTAAAGCAGGTAAATATCGAAGGTCTTACAATGGTAGATATGGTTCGTAAGAATTATCTTCCAGCAATCGAAAGATATCTCTACAGACTTGCCGAGACAACAAAGCTTATGAGAGAAGTAAGTTCAAATGTAAAGTGCAATTATGAAGTATCTACAATGGAGAGACTTTCAGAACTTACAGATGCTATTCTTATATCAGTTGTAAAGCTTGAAGATGTATTAAAGGAACTCAAGACAAAGGATGATATCTTCGAGTCTTCAGCATATGTAAGAGATGATCTTCTTCCAGTAATGGAAGAGCTTCGTAAGTATGTTGATGAAGCAGAGATGCTTACATCACAGAAGGATTGGCCATTCCCAAGCTATGGACAGCTGCTCTTCAGTGTTAATTAATCCGTATTTCATATGGTGTCAAAAGGTACTTTTGACACCCACATCTTAATATCAGATATACAAAAAATGAGTCGTATAGGATTTTGAGGTACCACCTCAATGTCTGATTTGACTCATTTTTTGATGTGGAGTATCATCAAGGGGTGACTTTGAAGTGAAAAGTCAACAGGGATATAAAGAAGAGCTTTCCTGATTGCGGGAAAAATAAAAAGAAAACAGGAGATTTATGCTTAATGAGAAGAAGTGTAAATAAAATATTTATAATACTTTCAGTAATGGCTTTAGTCCTTTCAGGCTGTGGAAAAGAGAGGGAAGACCCAGGAGTTTTCGAGGAATATACCGGATACTTTAAGACTGATAAAACTACTGAGAAAACAACAGAAATAACCACAGAAAAAAATAAGGAAGATGCTACAGAAGATACTCGGAATGATTCCATAGAAGATATTTCAGAGGAACCAATGGAAGGAGAAACAGAGGAGAACTTAGAGGAACTTACTGAAGCGGGAGCGGAGGAAAGTAAAGAGAAACTATCAGACGATATGTCAGATGAGTCCCCAGAAAATGAAGCGGAGGAAACTACTGAGTCGCAAAAACTTGCAGATAATACTGCGGCAGGTCCTGAGGCCGACGCATCTGATTTTGTGTTGCTTACGGAGGCTGTTCCGGATGCCATCCTGGAGATCAGATACTATTCTACCTACAACTTTGTAGGAGAAAGAATAGATGGTTATGAAGAACCGGTTGCACTTATCACAAAGGAGGCCGGTGCTGCACTTAAGGAAGTGAGTGATGATCTGGTCCAGAAGGGTTACAGGCTGAAAATCTTTGATGCTTACAGACCTCAGATGGCAGTGGATAATTTCGTAGACTGGGCAGAAGATGTGAGTGATACAAAGATGAAGGAATACTTCTATCCGGAGCTTGATAAATCGGTACTTTTTAACCAGGGATATATAGCGAAGCATTCAGGACATAGCAGAGGAAGTACGGTGGATCTGACTCTTTTTGATATGGAAACTGAAAAAGAAGTGGATATGGGGGGAACCTTTGATTATTTCGGTCAGTTATCTCATCCGGACTATACCGGAATTACTGACGAACAGTATGCCAACAGAAAAATCCTGAGAGATGCCATGACAGCCCACGGCTTCAAACCTATCACTTCAGAGTGGTGGCATTTCACTCTTGTAAACGAACCTTATCCGAACACTTATTTCACATTTCCGGTAAATAGTCAGTCGGTTGGAAAATAGTTAGTATTCGTGGTTGTATGATATCCTGAAAAGCTAATGTTTTCAATTGTTCTAAATGAAAAAAATAAAAGATTATATAAGAAAAATGTGTTACAATAGAGTATGTAGTCTGTGAATAAATAACTGAAGGAAGGATGAATTATGACAATTCAGGAATTATATCAGAATATTGGTGGAGACTACGATCAGGCTATCCGCGTTTTACGTATGGATAAACTGATTGATAAACATATAAGGAAGTTCGCTTCAAATGGGGTTGTTGATGAACTTCTTAATTGTAAAGATGCCATGAATCCAACACAGCTTTTTGAAGCGTCCCATGCTGTGAAAGGGGTTACAGCGAATCTGGGACTGATAAAGCTTTCAGAGATGGCCTCTGAAATTACAGAGGAATTTCGTCCCGGCAATGATAGAAAAATGTCGGATGAAGACGTAAAGGAAAGGATAGAGGCTATCCGTGAGATATATGCTCTTACGTTAGAAGGCATACGAAAATATGAGGAATCATGATCATAGATATAATCGACATGGTTCTTTTGAAATACATATAAATTCGATGATTTTAGAATACTTTTAAATCGAGGGGTTACAGAATGGGGAAAGCAAGCGGCGGAGAAGGAATAACCTCTGGACAGAAACAATATCTGGGGCTTCCCGGTGCTTGGGCACTCGCCTTTGGCAGTAGTGTAGGCTGGGGATCTTTTGTGATGCCGGGAACTACATTTCTTCCCATAGCAGGTCCTATCGGAACTGCTATCGGTCTTGGACTAGGTGGTCTTGTCATGCTGCTTCTTGCAGTAAATTTCCATTATCTGATGAATCTTTATCCGGATGGTGGTGGTACATATACCTATACTAAAAAAACCTTTGGTTATGACCACGGATTTCTGAGTGCATGGTTTCTTATTCTTACATATATTGCCATTATCTGGGCAAATGCTACAGCCCTTCCACTTATAGCAAGGACTCTGATCGGTGACACATTTCGATTTGGATATCTCTATCAGATAGCTGGTTATCCAATCTATATAGGTGAACTGCTCCTATCACTGGGAGCACTGGGGCTTGCTGCATTTATTTGTATGTTTAGAAGAACCTCAGCGTGGATTCAGGTAGTTATGGCAGGTGTTCTCTTTGCAGGAGTAATTATTTGTTTTGTGGCCGTTACAGGACGGTTGGGGACAGGTGGCTATACACCAGCATTCTCACCAGACAGAACTCCAACGAGTGGAGTATTAACTATCTTTGCCCTTGCTCCATGGGCTTTTGTTGGATTTGAGTCCATATCTCATATCGCAGCGGAGTCTAAGTTCTCTTTGAAAAAATCATTTGGTGTATTAACAGTTGCAGTGGTTACGGCAACTATCGCATATGTTCTTTTATCACTTATGGCAGTAAAGGCTCTGCCTGATGGCTGCAGGTCCTGGACTGAATATGTTAGTAATCTGGAAAATTACTCTGGTGAGGCATCTCAGCCAACTTTCCATGCAGCCCATGTGGCTTTAGGTGATACGGGCAATCTTATACTTGGTGCGGCTGCATTAGGCGCAATTTTCACCGGACTTATAGGAAATTATATAGCCCTCAGCAGACTGGTGGATGCCCTTTCTATGGATGGACTTTTCCCGAAGTGGCTTGGTGAAAAGAAGAACTATGTTCCGAAAAATACAATCCTTGGAATTCTTATAGTTTCAGCTGTTTTTCCGTTCTTTGGTCGTACGGCTATCAGCTGGATAGTGGATGTTACGACGGTAGGAGCAACCATAGCCTATGCTCTTGCTTCAGCCTCAGCCTGGAAAACTGCAAAACAGGGTGGGGATACATTTCATAAATTCTTCGGACTTTTAGGGATGATAATATCTGTTCTTTTTGCGCTGGAGTTTCTTATACCAAATATTATATCCATAAGTACACTTTCCACGGAATCATATTTGATTCTTTCTGTCTGGAGTATTTGTGGATTACTATATTTCCGTATTTTTCTGAATATAGATTATGAACGTCGACTGGGCAAATCCATAGTAACCTGGGTTGTGCTGCTGGGACTTATAATATTTACGTCCAGTATATGGATGCATCAGACCATTGACAGGGCTCTTGAGACTTATAAAGATGATCTGGAGAAGGTTCATGGACCTATTCATATTGCCAGTCTGACGCAGATCGTACTTATCGTTTTTTCACTTATGATTCTTCTGGATATTTACGGTATCATGCAGCGAAGGGAGAAGAAAATGGAGATAGAAAAAGCTCGTGCTGAAGAAACCAGCAGGGCTAAATCCAGTTTTCTCTCAAATATGAGTCA
>CACZOE010000340.1 GCA_902782695.1 uncultured Lachnospiraceae bacterium
GATTATATCGTTTCCTAAAGCATCTTTTCCTGTAAGTGTAAGATCTGCTCCGGCTACTTCGTCTCCGCCGCCTGTTGCTTTCTTACTAATATCTACATCTGTCTTCTTCAGGTCATCGAACATTGTTACTATTGCAGGGTTCGTTCCACTTGCTGGTGTTACTGTTCCTGCCTTTGTTGATGTTACATTTCCATCTGCATCTATTGTAAATTCAATAGCTGAAGCTATCTCATATCCTTCAGGTGCTGCTGTCTCTGTCAGTGTGTATGTTCCTGCAGGAAGTTTCTTAAACTCTGTATCATTTCCTGATAACCATGTTAATGTCTTCTTATCTGTTGATATCGTTGCTGAAGTTCCTTCTGTGTTGTCTGTTGTAAACTCGATATCATCATTTCCTGCTTTTCCTGTAAGTGTAAGTGTTGCTCCTGAAAGCTCTGTTTTTCCACTTACTTCCTTCTTACTGATCTTTACATCTGTAAGTGTAGGTGTTGCTTCATATGTATTTGTAACTGTTACTACATCCTCATCATTTGAAGAAATCTTCTTCGTAGAATCACTGTAAGTAATAACCGGACTATTAAATCCATCATATTCAGCTCCAGTGAGTGTTTCATTTATAACATATTCTACATCAACCGGAAGATTTGTTATCTCTAAAGATGTATCAACTGACATACGGAATGTAGTTGGTGAATTCGCGGTAAATGACTGAGCTACACCATTTACCCAATAAGTACCACTTTCACTAAATGATACTGTTATCGGGAATGTAATACCTGCAGGGAAATCCTTACTTCCTGCTGCTTTAGTCTTTTTAACTGTAAGTTTTCCATACTGGCTTGGCATCTTATCATAAGTATTGGTAATAGTAGCCTTACCTTCAACATTACTTGTACTAAGTGTTACTGTTTCTCCGCTTCCATCAATAGAAACTAATTCATATGTATCAGATCCAGCTACAGCATAATCACCAACCTTAGGTGAAAGCTCAGTAACAACATAGTCACCTGCTTTGATTCCAGTACCATTAAGTGTTATGGATTCACCGGCCTTAACTTTAATCTTTGGAGCATTCTCAATCATTGACTGCCATGAATCTTCACCATTCTCATTTATGTAATGTCCGTCAGGTCCCATTACAACAAATTCACACTCTGTTCCATTAAGAGCAGTAGCATTTGATATCTTCTCAATAGTAAGATCATATTTTGAATACTTATTTGTAACAGTGAATACACCATTTTGAAGAGTATCTGGATCTTTAGGATCCCCCATAAGAACCATAGAGTTTGTTTTGCCTGCTACGCCATTAATATCGGTTGAAACATAAAGGTATGTTTTTCCACTTGAATCAATGCTGCCAGGAGTATTAACTTCCTCAATTAAATATTCTGTTCCGGCCTTGTTATGTTCACTACCCCAGATTGCACAGTTTGTAGAGCGATCACCAGTAAGCTTTAATGGATGTCCTGCTTTAACCTTAAGAGTTTCTGCCTCTTCTTTTGTTTTAGGAGTATTAAAAGCTTTCAGCTGTTTCTTTCCAGTGTCATTAACATATACTCTTGAATTCATTGACTTATCGAAATAAGAAAGATAAAACTCAAATTCTGTATTATCTGATGTCACACCATCCAGTTTCTTGTCAATGATGATAGAAACATCATTTGTCTTTCTATATGTATTTGTAATTTTACTTTCTACATTCTTTGAATTCTCATTAAGTGTTACTTCCTGTTCATCATAAGAAGTTGAAAGAGCAAAATTTTCATTAATACTCAGATTACTTGTATCTTCTACAATCTTGTAGTTTCCACCTACCTGTGGCTTAATTTCTACCTCAGAGGTTGCACCAGTTGTTGTTACACTAAAGAGATATTTAGTCTGTGTAAGCTCTCCATTCTCTCCAATGTACATCTGAGGATTTGTATGATCTGTTGATTCAACATAGAACTTATATGTCCAATCCTTTGCTCCTTCAGGTATATCTGTGTTATTTACAAGTCCCTCAACAGACTTTGTAACCTTTAATGTAGTCTCTGTATAATCATTTACAAGATTTACAACAGGAGTTGCACCTGCACCAACTGATACAGTTTTGCTGTCAGGCCCAACAAGAGTATATCCAGCCTGCTGTGCAGATTCATAATCCTCTGAAATTGTATACTTTCCTGTCGGAAGATTCTTTACCTCAACA
>CACZOE010000341.1 GCA_902782695.1 uncultured Lachnospiraceae bacterium
AATTCAAACCTGGATATCTAGTGTTTATAAAGCACTCTCCAGTCAAGATCTCCACGTTCAAGTGCTTTGATCAGTAGCTCGGCTGATGCCAGATTTGATGCGAGCGGGATGTTATAGGTATCACAAAGTGTAAGGATATTATGAAAATCATTATTATGTGGCATACCATTTGTATTATCCCTGAGAAAGATAACCAGATCCATCTGATTACTCTCTATCTGAGTTGCAATCTGTTCTACTCCTCCGAGATGTCCGGCAAGAAATTTATGTACTGAAACACCAGAAGCACTTTCTACCAGCTGCCCAGTAGTTGATGTTGCATAAACATCATGCTTACTAAGTATCCCACGATAAGCTATGCAGAAATTCTGCATTAGTTTTTTCTTTGAGTCATGAGCGATTAGAACTATGTTCATAACGAACCCCCTAAAACAAAATATTTTTCATAAAAATAAATACTTATAAAACAGACAGTTAATACCTTCTTCTCTGCAGACTTATATTAAGAACCAGTCCGATTCCAATGGCTGAGGTTATGAGCGAAGTCAGTCCATAACTTATAAAAGGAAGCGGAATTCCGGTGTTAGGAAGAAGTGTTGTATTAACTCCGATATGTATAAATGACTGATAACCGATAAGACAAGCTGTTCCTGTAGCAATAAGCATACCAGTATCATCCCGGGCTCTTCTCCCAGCCCTTATACATTGTAACACTATTAGTAGGATTATTCCAATTATTATTACACTTCCGAAAAATCCAAAAGCTTCACCAATAGCTGAGAAAATAAAATCCGTCTGCTGCTCTGAAACTAGATTTGTCTGAGTTGCAGAAGAATTCTTATCATCATCTTTAAGACCTTTTCCTGTAAGCTTACCGGAGCCAATGGCCATAACTGAATTTTCCTGCTGCATAGTCTCATCATCATATTCCGAAGGATAGATGAAAGACATGATACGCTTGACCTGATGTTCGTACAAAAGCTTCTGATCCGGTTGCTGTACATACCAGATAAACAGAGAAAAAAGCGGAATAAGAATAAGCAGAACTGTTCCTATAAACTTGTAGCTGAGTCCTGCAATAAAGTACATAGTTGCAAGTACTGCAGACAAACAAAGAAGCGTAGAAAGATCCGGTTCTTTAAAAATAAGTGCAGCAGGTATGGCATAAAATATAACAAAACCCATTATTCCCTTAAAGGTGCTGACTTTTTCTTTGTCCATAAGATTGCTCAGATACACTGCCATAAAAATGATCATGAGAACCTTTGTAAGCTCAGAAGGCTGAAAGGTAATACCAGCAATGTTGAACCATCTTTTTGCATTATGTGAAGATGAACCACCTATAAGTACCGCCGCCAGAAGCACGGTACTTACTATATAAAGCGGTGCATAGAATTTGGCAATAAAGTGATAATCAATAAAAGAAATTACAACCATGATCACCACAGACAAAATAACACCTATAGTCTGCTTAAGAGACAGCTCATCATCTATCCTGTTAATGAACACAAGTCCCAGGATCATTAACGAAATGACAAGAAAAAGCAATATGAAATTATAAAATCTCAAATTATATTTCTTAAACATATCAGTCTCCTACACGACCGGAATCCTGGGTAAATGTAGCATCATTAAGAGCTTCCTTATCATACAGATATGCATAGATAAAGCCCGTGAGATCCGCAGCATTTGCGGATGAAAATCCATTTGGAATTACTGTAGTTACCGAAACCTCAGGAGCAGTATACGGAGCATAGGAAATAAACAGAGCGTGGGCAGGACGGTCTTCACCTTCCTGAGCTGTACCTGTCTTTCCTGCTACCTGTACATTTATACTATTCAGCAGCTTATTCTGAGCCAGGTCATCGGTAACAACCATTCTCATACCATTATGAACCTTGTTCCAGAGAGCGGTATCTATATTAACCTGGGAAGCGATGGTATGGCTTGAAGCCTTAACAACATTTCCCTCATAATCAGTAATTTTATTCATAAGGGACAGATTATAGCAGGTTCCACTGTTTGCAATAGTAGACACGTATCTGGACAGCTGAACCGGTGCATAGTTATGACGTCCCTGTCCGATAGCACTGGTAACGGCATCGTTATCTGAAAACTTAGGCTCTATCTCTTCTATCTCTATACCAGATTTACTTGTAAGTCCGAACATTGCAGCATATTTCTTCAGACTGGCAAGACCAGTATCATCTATATATCTGCCGGATCTGGTAGCAAGTCTGTATCCAACAGTAAAGAAGAAATAGTTACAGGAAATATCAAGAGCTCTTGACATTTCAATGGAGCCGTGAGTCAGCTTCTCATCTCTATATATCCAGCATTTAGGCTTTGTATAAACCTCTTCAAATACTCCAAGGTCAGTTATGTATTCATCAAGTCCCAGCACACCCTCAGAAACACCTGCAATACCTGATATTGGCTTAAATGTGGAACCGGGAGCGGTACGCATCATAGTAGCTCTGTTATAAAGAGGATTGGTTCCATCAGCAAGCAGCATATCATAATAATCTGCATCAACTTTGTTGGTGAGATAATTATTATCATAACTTGGGTAGCTGACAAGAGCTCTTACTTCTCCTGTATGTATATCAGTTACTACTACTGCTCCGGAACATGGAGTAAGTGCGAGCATTGCAGGAGTAATGTCAAGACTCTCCAGCTTTCTTAATATAAATGCATAAGGTGATAATGACCCCAGCTGGAACTCATCATAATCAGCATCTGCATTTTTGTTAAGGATTCCCTGAACGTATAACAGATTGATAACATCATGTCCACTGATGTCACCCTGTCTTACCATATTTTTAATAACACGGTAATTAAAATCAGTATCAGTCTGCAGATAATCAATTATATAATCTATGAGCATCGAATATAACTCATCAGAGTCATAATACTCTCCTGTTTTTTCAATAGATGAAATATCAATAGCATGTGCCTTGATAAGGAATCTGAGGAAATCCTGTAAGGATGACTGGTCAGTAATATAATCAAGGAATTCCTTAGAATTATGGCTAAAGGCTGTTGAATCGTATATACCATTTGCAGCCAGCATCTCACATACATATTCACAATAATCCTGATATTCAGCGTCAAGATTCTTTAGCTCAACAGGATTATCGGTAAGTATTCCGTCCATTGTAGTAAGCGTAACACTAAGCCTGTTGGTATAGGATTCAAATATCCTCTTCTCCAGATCAGAAGCGCCTTCTCTATCCATTTTATCGAGTTTGATCAGATTATTACTGAAAAATGCAGCATATACATCTGTTACTGGAATTATTTTTGATTTTTCTTCTGAAGAAGCATAGGCAACATCCTTGATCTTAGATATAAGAATCGAAGAAAGTTCCTTTTCAAGCATGTCATAACAGTATTTCTGCAGATCACTGTCTATAGTAAGGTATATATCATTTCCGGCTATGGAAGGTGTATCCTTTGTAACCTCAAGAACCTTTCCCAGATTATCGACAAAAAGAGTCTGGCGTCCATCTGTACCGTGGAGTTCTTTTTCATATACCTTTTCAATACCGGATTTTCCTACCACATCGTTACTATCGTATTTTTCTTCGCCCAGCTCTTCATTCAGTGCATCTATATCATCCTGAGATGCTCTACCAACATATCCAAGAATGTGTGAAAAATACTTGGCATCATTATAAACACGGCTTGAAGTAACCTGGATATCCATACCAAGCAGATTATCCTTGTTCTCCGTGATAGCCGCACGGGATTTATCGGATATACCATGGGCAACCTCAACCGGAACATACTGCTGGAAACGATTCAGCCACAGATTATATCTGCAGCAAAGTATTTTATAAGCTGTTTCTTCATCATATTCATTACCGATTTCGAAAAGCTCTCTCAGATATTTAGCGCTTTCCTCTGCAGTTGCTGCCTCCTGCTCAGGTGTCAGATCATCTACCGTATTGGCAGCATATACATCCTTAAGAAAATATCTCAGGGTTTCACCTTCTATATTATAAGAATACTTACCATCCTTATAACGGATATTCATGGTAGCATCCAGATCATCACCATTTTCTTTAAGTATATTTAATGTATTATTTATAATCCTGTTTTTCAGCTTACTCTCAGAAAGCCCAAGACTCTCGGCAATATCCGGAAGAGATGAATCATTACCAAAGGTAAGAGTATAGGAAATGTTGTTATAGGCAAGAAGATTTCCATTCACATCATAAATATTTCCCCTGATAGAGCTGACTGTCAGAGTTTTCTCTGATTTAATCTCGAAGTTCTGAGTGTACTCCTCTCCCTGTTCAATCTGAATGGTGAAGAGTTTATTTATCAACAGGAAAAAAAGCACGATAAGAAGCAGAGTAACTGGAAATACTCTGCTCTTAAGATATTCAGATAGCATTTCTTTTAAGGAAATAAATATATCCTTAAACAGCTTCATTTTCTTTGACCTTCTTCTTCAGTAATTTATTTATTACAACATAAATCCTGTAGACTATTATCGTTGCAACTATTGTATATAAAATATGCGGCAGAAATACATGAACAAAATAGAATCCAATATTTGTTCTGTTTCTGAGGAGAAATCCTGTAACATATTCCACAAAACAAAAGACAAATTCATCTACGGTAATAATAAAAACCGGCAGCATTACATCTTCCATAAGGAAATCCTTATGAAATGAGCCGTTAAGATATCCAATGATCATAAAAAGGAACATATAAGGACCAATGAGACTGGAAAAGAAAACATCATAAAGAAAACCGCAGAAAAAGCCTGTAAGCATACCTTCTCTTCGACCTCTCATTATTCCGAAGGACATGGTAAGAATCAAAAGAAGATTCGGAGCCGTGCCCTGCAGATTACAAAGTGAAAAAAGTGCACTTTGTAAAAGAAATGATATGATTATCAAAAAAAATATCGTTATTATGCGTCGCATTAATAATTTACTTCCTGTTTACGATCAAGTATAACAAGAACATCCTTTACATCATAAAAATTCACAGTAGGTGAAATCTCAGCTGTCTGAGTTAAGTTGTTTGAGTCATAGGATACACTTGTTACATAACCAATAGTAAGACCATACATATATCTGTCAGATACATTTGAAGAAATAACCTTATCTCCAACACTTACTATTGCATTTTTATCTATATCTGTTGCCTTCAGATAACCATCTTCCATAGTTTTGAGAGAACCCTCAACATTACAGAGGACGCCGGCAACACCTATCTCACCAGTTACATTTGCCCTGTCATCAATAATCGCTCTGACTTTGGCATAATCATCATAGGACTCACAGACTATACCTAGAAGACCGTCATCACTAAGTACGTTACAGCCTTCATATATCTGATCATTGAGACCTTTATCAATATAGAATTCATTAAAGAATCCGGAGGTATTTACCGAAAATACTCTTGCTGCAGTTTTATTATAATCAGGATAAAGTTCATCCAGATCATACAGTTTTCTCAGCTCCTGAAGCTCAGCAAGTTCAGCTTCCTTACGCCCCAGTTCGTTCTGGTAATTAGTTACATCTGAGCGAAGCTTCTTATTTTCTTCCTGAAGTTTTTTTGTGTCACCGAAAATTTCAAGTTTACTGTGTACCTGTCTTCCTATATCATTTACTCCCTGCTGAAGTGGAGTGATGTATTTCCCGACATATTTTCTTACAGGAAGCATCTTCTCCGGAAAAAAAGCAGAGACAATAATAAGAGCTATGCATATAACTGACAGCGCTACTAAAAGATATTTGGGACTAACATCCTGTTTATTCTTAAATTTCATGAATTATACCTTTTTCAATAAAGCTAAAATAGATTCCATCACCAATGATAATGTGATCTAAAAGAGGTATCTCAAATTTTAAACCAAGACTCTCTATCCTTTTAGTTACAAGAATATCCTCTTCACTGGGGGATGGATCACCGGATGGATGATTATGAATAAGAATCATACCGGTGGCATCACATTTGACAGCCTCTTTAAAAAGTTCTCTGGCTGATACTATACTCCTGTTTATGCTTCCTTCTGAAAGCTTCACCTTGCCTAGAAGCGAACCATCTGAAGCAGTAAACAGAGCATAAAGTCTTTCCTTTGTCAGAAATCTGACATCTTCCATGAAGTAATCAGCCACTGAATCGGGGGAATCAAACCTGACTCTTTCTTCCTTTTCAAGACTGTTAATTCTTTTTGCTATCTCTGTAATAGCAAGAATCTGGGAAGCTTTTACATTACCAACCCCCGGAAGCTCAGTAAGCTCCTTCACTGATCTGTAATGAAGTCCTCTCAGTCCCTTATGAACAGGATGGGAATTTAGGATCATCTGTGAAAGGGATATAACATTCATATCCTTCGTCCCAGTCCTGAGAAGTATGGCAAGAAGTTCAGCATCAGACAGACACTCTGAGCCATACTTGATAAGCCTTTCAACAGGCTTTTCGTTTTCAGCCATATCGGCCACTTTCATATTTTCCACATATACTCCTTTCAGTCAAGTCTCTTCGTATAGTGGAATTATCAACAAACTATTATTATATCATGAATATTTAATGATGTATATACAAAACTACAGAGTGACCAGTCCCTCATCCAGCATTCGCTGAAGAGTCAGCATTCCTGCATACTTGGTATGAGGATAAGTAAGTCCTCCCTGGAAATAAACTGCGTAAGGTTCTTTCATAGGAGCATCAGCAGATAATTCAATCGAAGCTCCTGATACAAATGCTCCAGCCGCCATTATAACCTCTGAATCATAACCTGGCATAGCCCACGGAACAGGTTTTACGTAACTGTCAACAGGGGCACTGTACTGTATGCCTTCACAGAATGCCTGAATCAGCTCCGGTTTACCAAACACTATGGATTCAATAATATCAAATCTCTCTTCATCGGCCTTTGGAACTGTTGTGAATCCAAGCTTCTCATATATGCTGGAAATAAGTATTGCTCCCTTTAGAGCTGCTGCTGTAACCGTTGGAGCCAGAAATAGTCCTTGAGCAAACTGAGCTGTTATACCAAGTGAAGCTCCAACCTCTTTTCCTATACCAGGAGTTATAAGTCTGGCAGCTGCATTCTCGATACACTCCTTTGTACCGCAGATATAACCACCTATCGGCGCGATTCCACCACCAGGATTTTTGATAAGTGAACCCACCACCATGTCTGCACCTACATCTGAAGGCTCAATGGTTTCTACAAACTCACCGTAACAGTTATCAACCATTACGTAAACATCCGGTTTTATATTTTTAATAAAGCTTATAGCCTCTCCTATAGCTTCTACAGAAAGAGATGGTCTGGTATCATACCCTTTGGAACGCTGTATCTCAACGATTCTGGTATTACTTTTAAGCTTATTTTTTATACCTTCAAAATCCCATCCTCCATCAGGAAGAAGTGAAACCTCATCATAGGTTATACCATATTCAGCAAGACTTCCCTTTTCAGGACGAACACCTATAACTCCCTGAAGAGTATCATAGACAGGTCCTGCTATAGAGAGTATTTCATCACCAGGACGGGTATTACCAGCCAGTGCGATGGTAAGCGCATGAGTACCACAGGTTATCTGCTGCCTTACCAGAGCATCTTCGGTATGAAATACATTTGCATAGACCTTTTCAAGAGCTTCTCTACCTGAATCATTATAGCCATAGCCGGTTGTTCCCTTCAGATGCTCCTCTGCAAATCTGGCATCCTGCATAGCTTTTAAAACCTTCATCTGATTAATCTCAGCAATACGGTCTATATTATTAAATCGCTGCATCAGTTTGGCTTCAATATCTGAGCAGTAATCATATACCTTTTCTGAAATACCATTTTCAATATAATACTTTTTAACTAATTCTGAACTAATACCTGTTTCCATCTGTATTCCTTTACTATTTATAGTTATATTTATTTTCATTTATTGATTTAAGTATAAATATATACATTAACGATGTAGATATCCCATGATCTCATGAAGGATCTCATCCTCTGTTTTACCATCCTTATCTATCCAGATAGTATCCTTTTCTCTCCTGAACCAGGTGAGCTGCCTCTTGGCGAAGTGTCTGGTATTCAGCTTTATCTGTTCAAAAGCTTCATCAAGAGTAATTTCCCCACTTAGGGCATCGTAGATTTCCTTATAACCTATAGCCTGCATGGAGGTAAGACTTTTATCATAACCCAAACCCTTTAATCTGTTGACTTCTTCAACAAGTCCGCTATCTTTCATGATATCTACTCTTCTATTTATTCTGTCATATAAAATCTTTCTATCCATATTCAGGACAAAATAGAAGCTGTTATAAACACTCTGCTTTTTACGTTCTCTTTCATTATGAAGCGATATAGGCTCGTTATGATAATGATAGTACTCAAGTGCACGAATAACTTTTCTGACATTATTCTTATGAATCTTTTCTGCAGAAACAGGGTCAATTTTTGCAAGTTCTTCATGAAGCTTATCTACATCTCCTGTTGACTGAATAAATTCTTCCAGCTGTTTTCTGTAGGAGCTGTCACTCATATTTTCCTTGTCTAAGAAATCAACCTCTTCATTCTTTATGTCCTTCGAAGCATCCTCTCCATCAAAATCTATATCATAAAGCAAAGCCTGAATATAGAAGCCGGTTCCTCCGACTACTATAGGAATGTGACCTCTGTCATATATTTCTTTTACTTTTTCTGATGCCAGTCTTTTAAATACAGTTACATCAAAGTTTTCATCCGGCTCAAGTATATCAATAAGATGATGAGGAACACCCTGCATCTCGTCAGAAGTGATTTTTGCACTTCCGATATCAAGTCCACGATAAACCTGGGCTGAATCAGCTGAGATGATTTCACCATTTAACTGCTTTGCAAGATTAATAGAGAGTTCAGTTTTTCCTACAGCCGTGGGACCCGTAAGAATTATAAGCGGGTTAGAAGCGGTTGATAAAACAGGAGAATCTTCAGCAGATAATTTATTCTCAATTAAATTATTTGTATTATCAATATTCATAATAATTTTTTAATCTACAATTCGTTTGAATTTTTTATCCAGATCAGCCTTAGACATCTTAATTATGGTTGGTCTTCCATGTGGACAAGTATAAGGATTATCCAGTTTCATTAGCCTGTCCATAAGTTCCTGAACTTCCTGATAAGTTATCTTCTGATTTCCCTTGACTGCAGCCTTACATCCCATTGTGGCCAGCTTTCTGACAAATATGTCCTCTGTTATTCCTGTTAAACCATCCACAAGGTATGAAGCTATCTCTATAAATACTGCTCTTGGGTCAAGTCCCAGAAGATTAGCTGGAACAGCACTTATTTTTACATCATTCGAACCGAAATCTTCAACTTCAAACCCGGTCTTCTTCAGATATTCATTATGCTCCAGTACAGCCTGTTTCTCTCTGGCAGAAAGACTGATAATCTCAGGCGGGAATATATTCTGGGAAAGAATGGTTCTTTCCTTATATTCTTTTAGAAAAGTCTCATAATTAACCTTCTCATGGGCAGCATGCTGATCCATAAGGAAGAGATTATCTTCATATTCCGTTATCCAGTAGGTATCAAACGCAAGACCAATAACCCGATGTTTTTCTCTGGCACTTTCTGACAAATACTCTGTATCTGTCAGTTCCTCCTGACGAAATGAACCCTTCGGAAGCACATTCGAAGAAGGTTCTGATTCCTTCTTATCCGTTAGCTCAGCACTGCTTTCACGAATAGTCTGACTCATCTTTTCCCTATATTCCTTAGGAAGAATACTTTCAAGGATTGAAAATGAGTTACCCGATTTATTTTTATTATTGCTATCTAATATGTTAGAAAACGATTTAACTTCTGATTTTGAATATGATGGTTTATCTTCTGATTTTG
>CACZOE010000342.1 GCA_902782695.1 uncultured Lachnospiraceae bacterium
AAAACTTCAGCAGCCATTGCAGCATTTACTTTTCCAACTCCACACCTGACAAGAACTGTATCTTTACCGCTCAGTTTACCTGCCCAGAATTCCATGCCGGAATAAATATCTTTATTAACATCAGACATCAGCGCTTTAAGCTCATCTATTTCTTTATCCATTGCAGCAATTATTCCTATCATATATTCTATCCTTTCTCTCAAATACATACCAGTTATTATTTATCTTATCATTTATTTGTTTTTAATTGATTTATTTAAAGGTTTTCTCAAAATAAACACACCTAAAAAAACCAATATAATTACCACAAGTGAGATTATAATTATATTTAAAACAGGTGTTTCTTTTTCCTCAGAAATAATATCAAGGACGAATCTTTTACTAGCAGCAAGCTTAATCTTTTCATTTCTGTCACGAAGACCATTCTCAAAAGCTGTTTTTTCAGCTTCAATTTCTTCTCTTCTTGCTTCTTCAGCAGCAGCTTTTTTATCAGCCAGCTCACCAAATACAGCATTAAGATCTATCTCCTCTTCTGTTTTCACTGAATCATTCTCAGAAGAGCCACCTGTCTGATTATTTACTGTAGTTTTCTTATCATCCAGCCCTTTATACTTTCTGACATCCGGATCATTATCCAGTTTACCATCCAGAAAGTCCTGATAAGCCTGAGCAGCTCCGGCTCTTGTAGGAGGATATCCATGAGCCACAAGCCAGGCCTTGGCAGCAGCCTTTTCCTCTTCAGAATAATCATCATCAGCATATACAACAGATATACCACTTAACCGGGAAAAAACACTATCGGCAATTACCAATGTCATCATTAGACCCACAAACAAAAGCCCAAGACAAATTATATTCTTTTTTAAAAAATTAAATCTGTTCATTTTTTTCTTTCTTTCATCAGTCTATTTTGTAAAGCTAATCCAATATAACAGATATATTTTTTTTATTCAATATAATGATGTAGTTGAATTCCTTAAGTCACTGCTTTATAATACATATGCTTTATATAAAAATCTACATATTTATATGTAAATCATCTGTAAAGGAGATACCGCTTTGAAACATCTTGGAATTGATATCGGCTCAACAACAGTCAAGATAGCAATAATAGACGAGAAAAACAGTATACTGTATTCAGAATATAAAAGACATTTTGCAAAAATTAAAGAAACTCTGAGAGAACTTCTTGAAAACGCAATAAAAGAAATAGGTGATAACGAAGTATCTGCAGAAATCACAGGATCCGGTGGACTTGCACTTTCAAATGTAATAGGAGTTCCTTTCGAGCAGGAAGTAGTCTGTGTTTCTACAGCTCTTAAAACCTTTGCTCCAAAAACCGAAGTTGCTATTGAGCTTGGTGGCGAAGATGCCAAGATAATTTATTTCTCAAAGCATGGTATCGAGCAGAGAATGAATTCTGTCTGTGCCGGTGGAACAGGTTCTTTTATAGATCAGATGGCCGCTCTTCTTATGACAGATGCGTCAGGTCTTAATGAACTTGCTAAGGATTACGATACCATTCATCCAATAGCTGCAAGATGTGGTGTTTTCGCTAAAACAGATATTCAGCCTCTAATAAATGAAGGAGCTACAAAACCAAATCTGTCAGCTTCTATATTCCAGGCTGTAGTCAATCAGACCATTTCAGGTCTTGCCTGTGGTAAACCTATCAGAGGTCATGTTGCTTTCCTCGGAGGTCCTCTTCACTTTCTTGATCAGCTGAGAGCAAGATTTATCGATACTCTCAGTCTTGATGATGAGCACAGCATAATACCAGAGAATTCTCATCTGTTTGCTGCAACAGGTGCGGCTCTTCACGCCAATGAAGAAGAAAAGATCACTCTTAAAAATCTGGCTGAGATGCTGACTCCTGATTTAAAAATCGAAGTTGAAGTTAACAGACTGGATCCACTCTTTAAGGATGAAAAAGCTTACAAAGATTTTTCAGACAGAATGTCCCAGTATAAAATAAAGCGCGGCGATCTGTCTACATATAAAGGAAATGTTTATCTCGGTATCGATGCTGGTTCAACAACCACTAAGCTTGCTCTGATCGGTGAGCAGGGTGAACTTCTTTATGATTTTTACAGCAACAATAACGGAAGCCCTGTAAACACAACTATAAAAGCAATGAAAGAGATATATAGTCTCCTTCCACCTACAGCAAAAATCGCAGGCAGCTGCTCAACCGGTTATGGTGAAGCTCTGCTTAAATCTGCATTTAATCTGGATTACGGTGAAGTTGAAACCATAGCTCATTATACTGCTGCTGCATTTTTTAATCCCGAGGTTGATACCATCCTGGATATCGGTGGCCAGGATATGAAATGTATTAAAATCCGCGAAGGTGTAGTTGATAATGTAATGCTGAACGAATCCTGTTCATCAGGCTGCGGATCCTTCATCGAAACTTTTGCTAATTCCCTTGATTACAAGGTACAGGATTTTGCTAAGATTGCTCTTTTTGCCCAGAGCCCGATAGACCTTGGTTCCAGATGTACAGTATTTATGAATTCCAAGGTTAAACAGGCGCAGAAAGAAGGCGCAACCGTTGAAGATATATCAGCAGGTCTTGCTTATTCTGTTATAAAAAACGCTTTACTTAAGGTTATCAAGCTTACAGACCCTAAACAGCTCGGCTCTCAGATAGTTGTTCAGGGGGGTACATTTTATAATGATGCTGTTCTTCGAGCATTCGAGCTCGTATCAGGAGCAAAAGCCATCCGTCCGGATATCGCCGGAATAATGGGCGCTTTTGGAGCGGCTCTTATTGCCAGAGATAATTACGAAGAAGGCTTCAGCTCCGGCACACTTCCAAAGGAAGATGTAAATGCACTTACATATGAAACACAGATGGCAAGATGCGGCGGATGTACAAACAACTGCCTTCTTACTATAAATAAATTTACTGGTAACAGAAGATTCATAACAGGAAATCGTTGTGAGAAGGGACTTGGTCTTAAAAAGAATTCCGAAAACCTTCCTAATCTTTACGAATATAAGTTCAACCGAATATTCAGTTATGAACCACTCAGCAAAGAAGATGCCGTCCGTGGAGAAATCGGAGTTCCCCGAGTACTTAACATGTATGAGAACTATCCATTCTGGTTCACATTCCTTACTGAGCTTAAGTACAGAGTTATACT
>CACZOE010000343.1 GCA_902782695.1 uncultured Lachnospiraceae bacterium
CTGATGAGGCAGCAGCTTTCAGAGGATATGTCCTTTCTGAACTTGGCAAAATGTATGCTGACCGTGATCTGGTCATGCAGCTCCATATAGGTGCTATCAGAAATACATCTAAAAGAATGTATGGTCTTCTGGGAGCAGATACCGGATTTGACAGTATCAATGATTTTAATTATGCACCTCAGCTGGCAGCTCTTATGAGCAGAATGGATGAAACAGACCAGCTGCCAAGAACTATTCTGTATTATCTGAATCCAAGAGATTCAGCCATGCTCATGACCATGGCCGGAAATTTCCAGGGAAATGAAAGGGGCATCAAGGGCAAGGTACAGCTTGGAAGTGCATGGTGGTTTAATGATAATAAGAGCGGAATAAAGAATCAGCTGCAGGAGCTTTCGGAGATGGGACTTTTGTCAGCCTTTATCGGAATGCTGACTGATTCAAGGAGTTTTCTATCCTTCCCAAGACATGAATACTTCAGAAGAATTCTATGCGATATGATCGGAAGTATGGTTGAAAAGGGAGAATATCCATATGACATGGAATTTCTGGGGGATATGATTGAAAATATCTGCTATTACAATGCAAAAGAATATTTTGGCTTCTAAAAGAGGAAACGGATAAATGAAAACATTAGGTGAGATAAAAGAAGAACTAAAAAATATAGGTATAGTACCGGTGGTGGTGATCGATGATGAAAATCAGGCAGAACCACTGGCAGAGGCGCTTATAAAGGGTGGACTTCCCTGTGCAGAGGTTACATTCAGAACTGATGCAGCAGCCGGTGCCATAAAGAAAATGAAAAACAGTTTTCCTGAACTTCTGGTAGGGGCCGGAACGGTCCTTACCAGTGATCAGGTGGATAGAGCCATAGATGCTGGTGCAGAGTTTCTGGTGAGTCCGGGCTTTAATCCTGCAACTGTCAGATATGCTATGAATAAAGGTATGCCTTTTACTCCCGGAACACAGACACCCGGAGAGATGGAGCAGGCCATGGCTCTTGGACTGGATTTCGTGAAGTTTTTCCCTGCAGAACCTTCGGGTGGTATCGGAATGATCAAAGCCGTTGCCGCAGCATATACAGGACTATCCTTTATGCCTACCGGCGGGATAAATGCTGAAAATGTCCGGGCTTATCTGGCTTATGACAGGATAATAGCCTGCGGAGGCAGCTGGATGGTGAAGAAGGATCTGATAAATGAGGGTAAATTCTCTGAAATAGAGAGACTTGTCAGAGAAGCAGCTGCTATCGTCAGAGAAGTAAGAGATGTTAAGTGAGGAAAAAGATAGATAATGAATCTGGATATAAAGCAAAAAAGCGATTGTAAATATGACATGCTGAGTCTCGGAGAAGTTATGCTCAGGTTTGATCCGGGTGAAGGCAGGATAAGAACTGCCAGAAACTTCAGAGTCTGGGAAGGCGGCGGTGAATATAATGTAGCCCGCGCCCTTCATAAGGGCTTCGGCATGAAAACGGGAATAATTACGGCTATTGCCGATAATGAGGTTGGGCGGCTCATCAAGGACCTGATTGAACAGGGCGGAGTTGATACTGACCTTATCGCATTTAAAGAGACCGATGGTATAGGCAGGAAGTGCCGTAACGGACTGAATTTCACAGAGAGAGGATTCGGAATCAGAGGAGCTCTCAGTTGTTCTGACAGAGCAAATACGGCTATAGCTCAGGCAACCTCTGAAGATTTTGATTTTGAATACATTTTTGGTGAGCTGGGTGTCAGATGGTTTCATACAGGTGGAATATATGCTGCCCTATCACCAGAGTCCCAGAAGACCGTGCTTGAGGCCTGCAAAACGGCAAAGAAATATGGAACCATAGTTTCCTACGACCTGAATTTCAGGGCATCCCTCTGGGAACTGGCAGGCGGTATCGAAAGAGCTGCTGAGGTAAACAGAGAGATAGCTAAATATGTGGATGTGGTTATTGGAAGTGAAGAGGACTACACAGCCTGCCTAGGCTATGAGGTTGAAGGAAGTGACGGAAGCTTTAAGGAACTGAGTGTTCCTGCATTTAAGAAAATGCTGCTTCAGGTATCCAGGGATTATCCAAATATCCAGGTGCTTGCAAATATGCTTCATACTGTAAGAACAGCAAATATAAATGACTGGAAAGCTCTGGTTCTTGC
>CACZOE010000344.1 GCA_902782695.1 uncultured Lachnospiraceae bacterium
ATCGCTTCCATCCAGTCCCTGGAGGAAGGTTCTTTCATCAGCAATCTCAAATCCTGCCCCTTCAGGCGATGCAAGAAACTGTCTCACCACTTCTCCATTCTCTCCCGGATTAATGGTGCAGGTTGAGAAACATATACGTCCACCTGGCTTCACAAGCTTTGATGCATTCTTGAGAATTACAAGTCCCTGCTCTGCCAGCTCCTTAATGCCTTCCGGTGTGACATGATATTTTATATCATTCTTTCGTCCTATTATTCCCAGTCCGGAACAAGGTACATCTGCAATTACAACATCCGCTTTATCTTCCGGTTTTTTCTCGGAATATATGTTATCAACTTCCGTTGCATCCTTTATTTCCAGAAGTATCCCCGCTGGCATGACAGTCTTTGATGATTCTTTTTCAGTGTCCCTGACACTTACAGGCACACCCAGTCTCTGGGCATTTTCTTTTATCTTTTCTATCTTGTCATAGGATATATCTCTGGATATTACAAGACCTGCTTTATCTTCTGAACAGGTAAGCTCATAGGCCAGCAGACTCTTCCCTCCCGGAGAGGCACACACATCGATAACTGTATCACCAGGCTTTATTCCTGCCTTCAAAACCGTATATATTGATGTTTCATCCTGAACCAGAAAATGTCCATCTCTGAAACCTGGAAGTCTCGTCACCTGATCATAACCATTTATCCTGAGAACACAGTCCGAAAGTTCATCAAACACACTATCTTTTACATCTATTCCTGCGGCTCTGAGTTTTTCAGATAATTCCACCGAATCAGTACGCAGTTTGTTTATTCTTATGACTGTATCATGTTCCTGGAACTGATCTGCAAGTATCAGACTGGCTTTTTCTTTGCCATAGGTTTCCTTCAAAAAGTCACACAGCCACTGCGGAGTTGAGTACCTGGTATCCATCCTGCTTACCAGATAACTGTCCAGCTTTCCCTGCTGCGAAAGTTCTGATACATTTCTTAAAACAGCATTTACAAATCCAGCCAGGCCTTCATATCCACTTGACTTTGTAAGTTCAACGCTCTCTGATATAGCTGCTCTATCCGGAACACCCTCCATATACCTTATCTGATATATACCCATTCTGAGAATAATTCTTATATCCGGTCTCAGCTTCTTCTTTCCCTTAGAGAGCTTATCTATAATGTGATCTAAAGATATACGTCTTTCTACAGTTCCTTCAACGAGCCTGGTAAGAAATGCTCTTTCTTTCTTGTCAGAAAACTGCATCCTCCGTAAGCAGTTATGGAGGATGTCATTTACATATATATCTTCATATTCAATTTTCTTTAATAATTCAAATGCAGTTTCTCGTGTATTCAATCTTTCGCCCTTTAAGAGTTATGTAAACCTATTATTCGTTTTTTCCAAATCTATCGCCTATACTTACTTTATATCCATTAAGGAATGCTACTGTATCCATTGGCTTCTTTCCTTCAGGCTGAAGCTTCAGTATTTTCAGACCTTGATTTTTACATCTGATCACAAAGTATTTCTTTGTAACTTCTGCGACACAGCCCTCTGTAATTGAGGTGTCACCTAATATTTCATCCGTCAGCGATACCACCTCAGAATCTATTATCTTAAGTGTTTTTCCATCAAAGTATGTATATGCACATGGCCATGGATACATGGCTCTGATCAGTCTTTCAAGTTCCTCAGCAGACTTTCCAAAATCAAGCTCTCCCATAGCTTTATCGAGTTTACCAGCGTAAGAGCTTTCTGAATCATTCTGAGGAATTCTCTCAGCCTTTCCAGACTCGATATCACTTATGGTTTTTACTATAAGATCAGCTCCCAGTTCTGATAAAGCCTTCGTAAGAGTTTCTGTATTATGCCTTCCTATAGGAATAGATGCCTGGCTGATAACATCTCCAGTATCAAGCCCTTTTGCCATATACATAATGGTTACACCGGTCTCTTCATCTCCACTCAGGATACTTGCTTCTATTGGAGACGCTCCTCTATACTTTGGAAGAAGTGATGCATGAATATTGATACATCCATATTTAGGTATTCCCAGAACTACTTCAGAAAGTATCTGTCCATATGCTGCCACTACAACAAGGTCCGGACTGAGTCCTTTTAAAACCTCTACCGCCTCGGTATCTCTCAGTTTTTCAGGCTGATATATATCCAGCCCGAGCTCAGTTGCAGCCACCTTTACATCAGATGGAAGAAATTTTTTTCCACGTCCCTTCTGTCTGTCAGGCTGCGTATAAACACCGACTATTTCATGTCCGGCTTCATATATACTCTTTAATGGAGTTACCGCAAAATCAGGTGTTCCCATATAAACTATCTTCATCTTACTGTCACCTCATGTTCATGAAAGACTTAAACATCATTAATCCATATCGTCATATTCTTCATCGTAATCTTCTTCCTGCTGAACAGGTTCAACCTTATAAAGTCCATCTATAGCCAGATCCTTATACAGGATTCCGTCCAGATGATCAAGTTCATGACAGATAGCTCTGGCAAGAAGCTCTTCGCCCTCTACTGTTATTTCATTCATATTTCTGTCGAGAGCTTTACATACGACATGGTTAGGTCTGGAAACTTCTCCCTGAAGTCCCGGAAGGCTTAGACATCCTTCAGGTCCTATCTGCTCGCCATCCTCCTCAATTATCTCAGGATTAATAAGAGTCAGAGGATTACCATCTTGAACATCAATTACTACTATTCTTCTAAGAACTCCCACCTGTGGCGCTGCAAGTCCGACACCATTAGCTTCATACATAGTATCAAACATGTCATCAATCAGGGTACTGAGCCTTTCAGTCATTTTCTCCACCGGTTTACATTTTTTTCTAAGTACATCGTCACCGTCTACTCTGATATTTCTGATTGCCATTTCTTCCTCCTCTTATTCTTTACAAATCCTTTTATTTACAGTATTACAAAGCTTTTATAGCTCCATCTATTACTTTTCGAAGTAACTCTTCTATTTTATCTGCCAGCTTATTTATTTTCAGAAATTTAAAAATTCCTATTCTTATCAGGTCAAGTATTACTGCCCCAACTGTGAAAATAAATGAAAATCTAAATACCGACCAGAGAATAAAACCAATACCAGCAGTTCTCATATATAGGAATAAACCTTCTAATATCTCATTCCAGATAACCGGATGACAATTAATAATATATATCGAGAACACGGTAGGTGCAACGATGGATATCAGCTTTCCAGGCATCTTCTCACTATTCATTCTTGCAAATACCGTCACAAGAATGATCGCTGTTATAAGTGTCGATGGAGAAATATACATGAAAAATGCATTGTAGTCAACTTCAGAAGGAAATGCATTATGCTTTACCATCATGCCCAGAAAATATGCCGCCACCCATACTACTGCCAGAAACAGAAGCAGCATCCATGTTTTGTAACG
>CACZOE010000345.1 GCA_902782695.1 uncultured Lachnospiraceae bacterium
ACAAACATGATTCTGCCACCATCCAGTGCAGGTATAGGAAGCAGATTCATTATTCCAAGATTTGCACTGAGTAGTACCGCGAAATTTACTACATTCATAAATACGACCAGGAACTGATCCCACTTACTCTCATCCTTGGCAGACTCTTTCGCCTCTTCCATAATATCATTCATCACATGACCAACACCCACAGGCCCCATAATGTCGTCCTTCGAGCCATGTCCTGTGACCATCATTTTAAGAGATGAAATAACCGCTTTAACCTGGAATCTGACTTCAAGAGCAGAATAATAGAGTTCTTCTCCAAAGCTTTCTGACATCCTTCCGGTACTCATAAAACCGAAAAAATAATTGCCAGACTTTTTATCTAGTCGCCTTGTAAGAGTAGTCTCATACTGCTGTCCATCTCTTTCATACACCATGTCCACTGCATCATCAGGTTCATGCATCATAGAGTAAAGAGTTATCTCTCGATAGTTATATATCTTACTTCCGTCAAGACTGACTATCCTGTCGCCGGACTTAATCCCCGCGTCTTCAGCAGCGCTGCCTTCCATAACGGTAGTAATGACAGGTGGATCTATCGTATAGAAATGACAGATGATTATAGAAAGAAGAAATGCCAGGATAAAATTAAAAAGCGGACCTGCCAGCAGAACCATAAGTCTCGCAAGGACAGACTTTTTATTAAATCCGTTTTTGTTGTTTGACTCTTCTCCCATTCCTTCCATCAGACAATATCCACCAATTGGAAAAGCTCTGATAGAATAATCTATATCATTACGTGTCCAGGTAGCTACCGAAGGACCCATTCCTATAGAGAATTCATTTACCTTTATTTTGTTCAGTCTGGCAAACAGATAATGACCGAATTCGTGAACGAAAACGATCAGACCAAATACCAGAATTATCGAGATCAGATTGGTTATATCCATTTTTTACACCTTATATTTTTTGCTCAAAAGCTCATCGGTCCAGTCACGCGCAGCAAGAATGTCTTCAAGTTTTGCATCTTTTATAACAGTATGCTCTGACATTGCATATTCTATCATGTCATAGATTTCCAGAAACTTTATCTTTCCTGAAAGAAATGCAGCAACAGCATGTTCATTAGCCTCATTCATTACTGTCGGCATTGTGCCGCCTGCCCTGCTTGCCTTCTTTGCAAGAGGTATTCCCAGAAATGTATCAAAATCAGGTTTCGCTATCTCAATAGACGAAATTTTAGTAAAGTCCAGCCTGTCACCTGCCAGATATCTTCTTTCAGGATAATACAGGGCATACTGAATAGGCAGCTTCATATCCGGAGTACCCAGCTGGGCAATCACTGCACCATCTTCATATTCTACAGCAGAATGTATGATACTCTGAGGCTGTATAAGCACTTCTATATCATCCAGATCAGTATCAAACAGCCAGTGAGCTTCTATAACCTCAAGTCCTTTGTTAACCATGCTGGCACTGTCGATCGTTATTTTAGGTCCCATGGACCAGTTCGGATGTTTAAGTGCCTGCTCAACAGTTACATTTTCCAGTTCTTCCCTGCTCCTTCCTCTGAAAGGACCGCCTGATGCGGTAAGCAGAATACGGCTGATTTTGTTATTCACATCAGAGAAACGACTCTTATCAAAAAAAGTCCGATTGCCCTGAAGGCTCTGGAATATGGCACTATGTTCGCTGTCAACAGGAAGAATCTTTACTCCTTTTTCCTCTGCAGCTTTCATAACCAGATGTCCTGCAGTAACAAGAGTTTCTTTGTTGGCAAGAGCTATATCCTTCCCCGCATCTATTGCCGCCAGGGTAGGCTCAACTCCAATCATACCAACGATAGCTGTTACAACTATGTCAGCACTCTCCTCAGTTGCAACCGCTTTCAGACCATCCATACCGGACATTATCTTTACATCCATATCCGCAAGACGAAGTCTTAAATCCTTTGCATCATTCTCATCAGAAACAGCAGCTACTACTGGCTTAAACTCTCTGATCTGTTCTTCCAACAGCTTCGTATTTTTTCCACAGGAAAGTGCGACGACCTTAAGGTCGTCGTTAGCTCTTACTATATCCAGTGTCTGTGTCCCAATGGAACCAGTTGATCCTATGATTGAAATGCTTTTCATGATACTATTCTCCTAATCAGAAAGTGAACTCATAAAAACCTTTCCCTGCTCACTCAAAAAGTGTGTCAAACGACACACTAGAGCATAAAATCAAGCAGGAAATATATGATTGGAGCAGTAAATATAATACTGTCGAATCTGTCCAGTACACCACCGTGTCCCGGAATCAATGTACCATAATCTTTGATATCATTATTTCTCTTTATAGCAGACGCCGCAAGGTCACCGATAACTGCAGGTAAAGCACCCAGCGAACATATAATAAACAGTTTCAGGAGAATAAGACTTGTAGGTGGTATATGACTCTTTAAAAAGAGTCCATATAACAGTCCAAGAAGTCCTGCTCCGATGATACCTCCAAAAAGACCTTCAATACTTTTTTTCGGGCTAAGCTTTGGAGACATCTTATGCTTTCCAAATAACACTCCTACACAATATGCCAGAGTATCATTTCCCCATGAACAAAGGAAGCAGAGAACTACCAGATAACCACCGCTCTCCATTTCTCTTATTTTATAAATATATGACAGCATGACACTTACATAGAAAAACGCGAGGAAAGCTGCCATTATTTCTTTGTCATGATATTTTGGAAATTTAAATACATATACTGCCAGTATCACCAACAGATAGATAATCATAACAGGCATAACCAGTCTGCCCAGCTGAAAACCCATCACTTCTTTCTTTTCAAGCATAAGCACTGCATAATAAAGCACTGTCCAGATATATGCAATCACAACAGGTGAATTCTTTTCTATCTTGTACACACGACATAGTTCAAACACACCTACTAATGACAGTCCCATCATGGCAAGCCCTGTAACCGGCCCACCTAAAAAAAGAACTACAAACGCTATTATGACAAGAACTATTCCGCTTATCAGTCTGGTAACAAACATTTTTATACCCCACCAAATCTTCTGTCTCTGCCATTATAATAATCAATAGCTTTCTTCAGAGCTTCTTTATCAAAGTCTGGCCACGGTGTCTCACAGAAATAAAACTCTGAATATGAAATCTGCCATGGCAGGAAGTTAGATATTCTCAGCTCACCACTGGTTCTTATAAGAAGATCCGGGTCAGGAATTCCACCTGTATCAAGTCTTTGAGAAATAAAATCTTCGGTTATATCATCCTCAGATATAAGCCCTTCCTTTGCATCCTTTACAATGCCTCTTACCGCTCTTCTTATCTCGTCTCTTCCACCATAATTCAGGGCTACTATAAACTGCAGTCCCGTATTATTTCCAGAAGCCTCTTCCAGTCTTTCGATAGCCTCTATAATATCTTTATCAAGTCTGGTTCTGTCACCTATAACTCTGACACGCATATTATTCTTATTAGCTTTATCTATAGACCTTCTCAGAAAATCTCTAAGAATAGTCATGAGTCCGGTAACCTCTTCCACCGACCTTTTCCAGTTTTCAGTAGAAAATGCATATACTGTCAGATACTTGATTCCCAGGTCCCAGGCATCCTCTATTATCTGTTCCAGATTATCTGCTCCAACCTTATGTCCATAATTTCTGGGCATATGACGTTTCTTTGCCCACCTGCCATTGCCATCAAGAATGATGGCAACGTGCTGCGGGATCTTATATTCTTCTGCCATTATTTATCCTTTCAAACATTCGGCTGACCTGCGCTGTCATTCGGGATGTACGCACTTTTGTGCCATCCTTCCACTCGTTCGGCTGACCTTCGCTGTCATTCGGGATGCCCGCACTTCGTGCCATCCTTCCACTCGTTCGGCTGACCTTCGCTGTCATTCGGGATGCTCGCACTTCGTGCCATCCTTCCACTCGTTCGGCTGACCTATGCTGTCATTCGGGATGCTCGCACTTCGTGCTCTACTATCTGCTTCGCAGATAGCATCCCTCATGTCACCTTAGGTCAGTCGTACCGACTTTCAGAACAACAGAAT
>CACZOE010000346.1 GCA_902782695.1 uncultured Lachnospiraceae bacterium
ACTACCATTTTGCATAGTTTCAAAAAAGGCTGTTACGATGTAATCCTTTGTCATCGTTTCTGTGTTAAACCCATCATCCGTATACACTTTATATTCAAGGGTTATGGTATCACCTATATTTATTCCTTTGGTCTTTTTCAGGAAATGTGATACAGCAGCTTCATTTCCCAGCTTGGGAATTTTGCCACCTTTTACGATGGTCATTTTATCCAGGTCCACATCAGGATTATCATAATAAATTCTTACTGCTACATTTTTGTCCGATAAAACTATATTTCCTACCTGTACATCAAATATCTGGATATCAAGTGGTATGCCATGTTCGTTGTAGTACTTCTCATAATAAAAGAATACATTTCTATAGCTGCCTTCCTGACGTATCAGTTTTTCTCTGAGATTATCCTCAGGTCGGATAAACACTTCTCTGTCAGCAACCTTCCAATAGTTCTTTCTGAAGCTGTCACTTACTACGGTATCTTTAAGCTGTACAACCATCAGAAGTATCACAACTCCGAGAGTGTAACTGACCACCAGGTAGATATATCTCTTCATCCTTCCAGTTATATCCTGGGCCGCCAGGAACATTGGCACTGAAGACCTTCTGCTCTTATGAAGGAATACTCCCGGAATCTTCTTAAATCTCTCCCCTCGGTTCTCACCATGAATGGTATCCATAACAGATATCTTTCTCATTCTTCTGAGAGTGATGAAGGAAAATACAACCATAAGAAATACAAAGGATAAACTCATTATCAACCCTAATGTTATGTAAACTTCTATTCCAGGGTTTAATGTATTGATTATAAAAGTGTTTATCATAAACCGGCAGAGTGGTATACCACAAACTATGCCGAGAACACCACCAAGTATGGCAAATACTATGTATTTCACAATGAAGAGCGACTTATAGGCCAGACTGTCCACGCCTATAGCCTTCATAGTACCGATTTCTTTTTCCTCTCTTTTTATAGTAGCGTGGAGGCTGAATCTGATACTCATGAAAATAAGTATGATAAGAGAGATTCCCAGAATGACCATAAATATACTGATGATCACCGTTATAATAGCCTCATTAGAATTCATGTTATTCTTACCGGTTATGATATTGGCTATAGTTCCGTCAACAGTGTGATTTTCGTTCATACTGTTAAGCTCAAGCATCAATCCGTCTCCCCATTTAAGAAGTTCAGCAGTGGTTGAAAAATCTTTCTCAAGCTTTATCTCATAGAGATCACTTGGATTATTAAATTCTTTTGTCAGTTCCTGATAATCATCATCCGAAAAAATAATTCTGTGAAACCAATTAGAACTGGGGTCTTTGAAGATATGAGAAACTGTAAATTCATATTTATTTCCCATATCAGTTATAACTCTCATTTTACTTCCGACTTTTGTTTTGGCATTGTTAGCCAGAAATTCCGGAAGTGCAACGCAGCCGTCCTCTACAGAAAGAATCTCATCATTTCTGTCATAAGGAATATTCTGGTCCAGAGTCACCGGAGACAGATAAGCTGAACCCTCATACAGATTTGAAACATCTCTTTTATCAACTCCGTCAAACTCAAGTCTTGCGGTTGAAATAACTGGTCTTTCAGAGATATTAATGTCGCCAATATCGGGATATTTATCCAGAACTTCCTGAATTGCATTTCTCTGCCCCTCTTCATCCGATATACTCTTCTCAACCGTGAACATGATGTCAGAGGTTTTACATTTCTTATAAGTTTCATCTGTTCCTTTGAAGAAGGTATAGATGAAACCTGCACTAGTTACAAGAAGAGTTGCTGCTATGATCATGAATATGCAGAGCACTATATTTAAAGCAACCTTATCCTTAAGGTCATTTTTTAACATTCGTAGGTACATTATTTTTCCTCTTTTCTATTCGAGCTACATCATGATTCTTTGTGCCAACCATGCTTCGCATGCTTGCATGACTTCCTTGGGAAGTCATGGTTCTGCTTCGCAGAACGCATCCTCGCCTTCGCTCGGATCCCAGGAGCACCTCGGTTCTTCGAACCGTTTCCTGGGACTTTACCATCCTAGTTCTT
The DNA here is from genome assembly GCA_902782695.1 of uncultured Lachnospiraceae bacterium. Classification (GTDB taxonomy): domain Bacteria; phylum Bacillota; class Clostridia; order Lachnospirales; family Lachnospiraceae; genus Eubacterium_Q. Next base: position 2,052 of record CACZOE010000346.1, read on the forward strand.
CTAACCACTTGCGGAGTTTGCGCTCTCGGAGCATCATCTCTTCTCTACCATCTGTCTGAGTATCACTGTCTGATGACTTGCCCTGTCCAAGTTTTCCCAATACCAGCTAGCCTCTAATATCTCCGTCCATCAGATATATGATTCTGTCGGAACAGGCGGCAACCTTCTCACTATGAGTTACCATGAGTATGGTCGTACCCGCTTCATTTGCCTTTACAAGCTCGTCCAGAACTTCCATGGAAGCCTTGGAATTAAGTGCACCAGTTGGTTCATCAGCGAAGAGAACCTTCGGACTATTGATAAGTGCTCTTGCAAGACAGGCACGCTGCAGCTGTCCACCGGATACCTCAGTGATTTCCCTCTTTGCAGTCTCAACTATACCAAGTCTTCTCATAAGGTCTTCTGCATTCTTATTCACCTCATCCCTTGACTTAAGCTTGGCCTGATATCCCGGAAGTACGATATTATCCATGATGCAAAGTTTCTTCATCATGTACATCTGCTGAAAGATAAATCCCATCTTGAGCAAACGAAGCTTTGTAAGGGCCTTGTCATTCATTGTAGAGATATCATCTCCGTCGAAGATAACATTTCCGGCCGTCATACTATCCATACCACTAATGGTATAGAGGAGAGTCGATTTACCGGAACCACTCGGTCCCATTATCGATACAAACTCCCCTTCCTCAATGCTAAGGCTTATATTCTGAAGCACATTATTGCTGTAGCCATCAACTATATATGTCTTGCATAAATCAGTTGCTTTCAAACATACATTTCCCATTTTTCCACCTCTGTTTGTTATTATGAATATAACTTATCATTTCATTTCTTAAGAAATCTTTAAAAACAAAAAAATAAAATCAAACTATGTTAGGGGAATATAATTATCATATGATTCTGAGCTTTACTATGATATGATATGAAGAATAGATTATAGAAAATGAGTGAATTCAGAAATTTCTATATATTTAAATTTTTTCAGATAAAATATGTGGAATTAATGCATTTACTCAGGCATCCGAGGGGTGTTAGAGCCACGCTCTAGTCTTAGAAGGGAGTGGTGATTATGAGTTCATATGAGTTATTAATGGTTATTATAACCTTTTCAATACTCGTAGTTTATATATTAGACTACCATGACAACCATAAGAAATAGCACCTCAGCTCTGGAAAAGTAAGGTGCTATTCTTAGTACAATTTTTACTGAGCGGATAGG
>CACZOE010000347.1 GCA_902782695.1 uncultured Lachnospiraceae bacterium
ACATGAGGTCCAAAATATTTTGAGCCCAGCCCACTACATATTAATCAGAATCATTAATATAAGTCAAGATTCAAACAGATTCTGCGAATCAAAGTATAAATGGTATACAGAGCAGGATGGTGATACAACTGTCCTTTATGCAAATTTCCGTGACCTTGATCCGAATATAGAAAAGGTAGAAATCAGTGTCAGAAGAAACTGTTTCATGCCTGATAAAAACGGAGTTAACTATATAACCGTAAGTGGATTCGTGATCACCAAGGGAGCAACTACCTGGGCACCTCCTGCAGCTTATCAGGATGGTCTGATAGGTCCGCACTGGAGTAAAGGCTGGATCATTGAGGACTGTGAAGTCAGCAACAGCAGATGCTGTGGTATATCTCTTGGAAAATACTGTGATTCTGAAAACGATATGTATTTCTATACAAAGCATGTTAAGAGCCCTACACAGATGGAGCGCGATGCAGTATGCCGCGGACAGTATCATGGCTGGGTAAAAGAAAAAATCGGAAGCCATATAATCAGAAGATGTAATATCCATCACTGTGAGCAGACAGGTATCGTAGGAAGAATGGGCGGTGTTTTCTCCACAATTGAAGACTGCCACATCCATCATATATGTAATTCACAGCAGCTGGGTGGAGCTGAAACTGCAGGAATCAAGCTTCATGCAGCAATAGATGTAACTATCAGAAGAAATCATATACATAACTGTATAATGGGCGTATGGCTTGACTGGGAAGCTCAGGGAGCAAGAGTTACACAAAACCTTCTGCATGATAACCAGAGACCTGACAATGTTCAGCCTGCTCAGGGAGCAATGTTCAGTACTGATGTATTTATCGAGGTAGGTCATGGTCCAACCCTTGTAGATAACAATCTGCTTCTCTCCTCTGTTTCCATTACCATACCAAGCGAAGGAATCGCAGTGGTTCATAATCTGGTTGCAGGTTCTTTCAGTCTCATAAACTCAGGAGTAGATTCAGAAGTTAATGGACAACGTGAGCCTCGCTATACCCCATATCATATAAGACACAGGACCGAGGTAGCCGGTTTTATGACTATCCTTCATGGTGATGATAGAATATATAACAACATATTCATACAGAAACATCCCGTAATTGAGGATAAAAAGGATCCTAAAACACCAGATAACAGCGTAGTTGGAACAGATGTATTTGACATTTTCCCTACTTATGAAGAATGGATCAAAAACTTTAAAATGGAAGAAGAACCTGATATGGGCGCACTAGCAACCTATCACTTCGGTCACCTTCCAGTATGGCTTGCAGGAAATGCATATTTTAACGGAGCAACTGTTTGCAAGCATGAAACAGATAAGTTGATAGATAATGAAAATACTGCTGAAATCGAACTTATAGAAAAAGATAACAAATACAAAATTAAAACTAATATTTATTCTCTACTGGGTGATTTTAAGAATCAGATCATAAACAGCGATATACTGGGATGTGCCTTTGAACCGGAACAGAGATTTGAAAATCCTGATGGATCAGAGATCATATTTGACAGAGACTACTTTAATGAAAAGCGTGGACTCAGTACTATTCCAGGTCCTTTCGCTAGTGAGGAAGCACTCGCAAAAGTATTATTCTAGTTCCTAGTGATAGACATGATGAAAATTGTGTGAATAGGTACATAGTCTATTGAGTATATAGGGTATATGCGTTACTATATCGGTATATTACCTATATACGAGGACATGTTATGGTCGAATTTGATACAGACAATATCACACAAAAAAAAGATCCCTGGCTAATTCGTTTTATTGACAAAACCGATCTTTTTGCTTCGGTTTTCTGGATTGTCTGGGCACTGGATATGGTTTTTCTTTCAATTTTTGTGGACTATTATCTTCTATGTTTTGAAATTCCTTTCTATGTGGTTATACTTGCAGCAATTATAACAGCGGTTCTGGCAATAAAAATCAAACGTTATTGCTTCAGCGATGGGTTCGATGATAAAAAGCTCCTTCTTTTCTATGGTTGGAATGCCGTTGGTCCGCTTCTTTATAACCTTATATTTCTGCCACTGGTTGAAAGCAGACTATATAATTATAGTGGAATAATTCTCGGAGGGCTCGAACAGTATCTTCTTCGGATATTTAATATCGCCCTTGCCATAATATTCCTGATTGTCAATGCAATCATATCCGTTGTAAGACGTAAAAGAGAAGCTCTAGGTATTACGTCTAATCCTAACAAATATAAAAACATAAGCCGCGGCCTCGGCATCATTACGATGATAGTCGGACTTTATCTACTTATATTTGTTGGTGGCGAATCTATGATTAATGATGTCATGGCCGATGTGAGATATAAGAAGGAAAGCAGCAATACAGCCTTTAAGCAGGAAATGAACGATCACCCCGGAAAAATTAATCTGGCGAAGTCTGAGGCAGTAAAGGCCGTTAAGCTAGTGGAAATGATTGCTGATGGTCAGACTATCGACGATGAAACCAAGGCCAGTTTTAAAATAAGTGCGACTTCCGTTTCACAGGATGTGCTTGATAAAGGCTCTAATGAATTATTAGATTTCCTTAAAGATGCAAAGCTGATAAAGCCTTTTTCCGAGCAGGATGGTGCAGTCTATACTATGTTTTTTGCTGATGATCGAACGGTGCATTTTGCATTTCCTTCCCAATTCATCGGAGTGGAAGGAAAAACCAAGAAATGTACCTTTGTATGTAAATACGATGATAAATGGAATCTGAAAGATATGTATATTCTGACAGAAAAACTGACCGAAAAAACAAGAAAGTAATTTAGGAGAGATATGGAGGCAGGGATTACAAATTATACATGTATCGAAGATAGTATCAGGGCTGTCTATGGTACATCAGTTTCTATAACCAAAAAATCATATGTAGGTGGCGGGGATATAAACGATTCCCGCTGTCTACTTCTTAGTAACGGAGAAAGGGTCTTTATGAAATCGAATTCGATTGCTAATAAAGGCTTTTTTATTGCTGAAGAAACCGGTATTAATGCTATTTTATCTACTGAAACTATAAATGTTCCAAAGCTTTTGTTCAGAGGCGTGGATGAAACGCTAGGGATTTCATATCTTGTGATGGAGTATATAACTGGTACAGATCGAATAGATAACTTTTGGATAGACTTCGGGCATAATCTTGCAGCAATGCATCTTGCTGATTCAGGTAATTTTGTGACCGATGGTATATTCGGTTTTCATTCAGATAATTATATCGGTGCGTCAAAACAAATAAATTCTTCTCGTGATTCATGGATTGATTTTTTCAGAGAATGCAGACTTGAACCGCAGATAAAAATGGCTGAATATTACTTAAGAGGTTTTTTTAATAAGAAAATTATTACTTTACTGGATAAACTTTCCGTACTGTTGGTAGAACCTGAAAAACCTTCGCTTCTTCATGGCGACCTTTGGTCCGGTAATTATATAGTGGGTAATGATGGGAGAGCATGGCTAATAGACCCAGCTGTTTATGTAGGACATTTTGAAGCAGATCTGGCAATGACAGAACTGTTTGGTAGATTTCCATCTGATTTTTACAGGGCATATTCTGAGAAGAATCCTATCGATGGCGGATATAAAGACAGGCGCGATTTATACAATCTATATCATCTGCTTAATCATTTGAATCTGTTCGGAGAAACATATCTATCAGCTGTAAAAAGTATAGTTGATTATTATGTGTAAAGAAATCGGTACCTGAGACACGAGGATTTTCAGTCCTCTGCTCTACCAACTAAGCTATCTCTGTTTAAGGAAGGGACCCATGCTATGCATGGGAAGGTCTCCTTGAATCCGAGCAAAGCGAGGACGCATTGTGCGAAGCACAATCAAGACTTGCTTTAGCAAGGCTTGCATAATCGCTTTGCGATTATGGCGCATAGGGCGAAAGTTCTTATTTTTTTGCAATAAAAAAGTGCCCAGAGCCGGAATCGAACCAGGTGCCTTGGTTACAGAGTAACCAAGATGCCTGCATGTTATGCAGGCATTATTCTGCTGCGCGTTGCTTGCAGAATGCATGCGCTTAAGCGCAGCACCGATTTCTTTCAGAAATCGGTACCTGAGACACGAGGATTTTCAGTCCTCTGCTCTAC
>CACZOE010000348.1 GCA_902782695.1 uncultured Lachnospiraceae bacterium
CCAGGTGAAGAGGCTGGTCAGTACATCGTTATAAATAGTGGACTTGAAGAGGGAGACTTGGTTGCTATTCCATAATGAAATCAACAGCTGAGTTGTATAAGTAGAATATATTGGGATAAGAGAAAAATATCATGAAAATAAAAAGACTTCTCAAACTGAATATTGGAAAAACCCGAAGATATCTGGCCGGTGTGCTGGTCGGGATACAGCTCATGTCCATGCTGGGGGCAGTTACTGGTTGTGGAGCGGCAGCTGAGGTGATTCCGGATCTTATAGAGCCAAAGGCTTCTGCACAGGCCTATAGACCTGCGGCAATGCGCATGATAGGTCCTGTACAGTATATGGAGGGTGAAGTTATAGCCAGAGAATATCCCTGCTTTTCAGAAAAGTCAGCATATATTTCAGAAATGCTTGTGGCTGTAGGCGATTATGTAGAAGAAGGAGATGTGATAGCCCGTTCCAGGGACAGCATGTCAACAGAGGGGATTCAGGAATTAAATAATCAGATAGCATCACTCTGCAGACAGAGAGAAAAGACGAAAAAAATATCTGATGAAACAGTTAAGAAGCTGGATTATGAGAAAAAAATAGAGAAGTATCTGAAAAATGATGAAGGCGTAAAGGCAAAGGACAAGGAGATTCAGATAGAGAAAGAAAATCAAAGATTCAATGTTGCGATGTTAGATAGTCAGATAAACAGCTGTAGAAGCGATCTGTATGAAATGCAAAATGAATCCATGGCCCGTACATTTACAGCACCTCACTCAGGTTATGTGACCTATGTGGCAAATATGACCAGAACAAATGTGGTTGAGGGCTTCCAGAATATTGCAGTTATTTCTGATTATGATGATCTCTATATAGAATCAAAAGAAGTACATATCGATACCTATAAATTTGAAGATTACAAGAGTAAATGGGCATTTATTAACGGTAAAAATGTGGATATAGTTGAGACTCCATATACTAATGAAGAAGTGGCTTATGCTTCATCCATCAGCATGAATCCTTTTATATCTTTTGAAGTTCCCGGTGAAAAGCTCGCTCTTGGTACAAATGTTATTCTCTGCTTCTCAAAGGAAAAACGTGAAAAGGTTCTGGCTGTCGGAAATGACTCTATATTTGGAGAAAAAGATGAGAAGGTCGTTTATGTAAAGACTGCTGATGGAAAAAATGAGGAGCGTAAGGTTGAACTTGGAAGAACAGACGGAAGTTATACCGAGGTTCTGTCAGGAATTAGTGAAGGCGAAGAGATATTTTACAGCAATACCTGTATCGTTCCTGAAAAACAGGTTGAGGTGGAAGTTGAACTTGCAACCTATACAGAAATCTGTGTATCGAAAATGGTAACCTTAGCATATCCTCACTATGATATATATTCATCCGATGTGAATGGTAAATTTGTCAAGATGATCGATATGGGTATGGCTTCTTCGGGAGATGCTCTTTTCTCTGTTAATTCATCTGTTGAGAATGCAGACATAGAATCTGTAAGACTTGACATGGTAAATCTTGATAATGACAGACAGCAGTCTGCAAAGGATTATGAAAAGAATAGAGCTGAGATCAGCAAAGCCATAAAGAAAGCAAAGAAGAATAAAAAGAAATACAAGGCTACTGACACTGATGCAGTGCATGAAAATATGTATCTCAAGGAACGTCTGGAGTGCGACCTGAATATCCTGGATATCGAGGAGAAGTATTCAAAGGAAGACTATGTTGCTCAGAAAAACGCTAAGCAGGTGACCTATAATACTCTTCGGAAGGGAACCATTAATATGGGCGATAGATCAGATTATGTTCAGTATGCCCAAAACGATGGAAGAATAAGTGCAACAGTAGTTAATTCAGAAGATGATATTTTCAGGGATGGTTTTGCGGTAACCGTAGAAAGAATAGGTGATGATGGAGGTCATACCAAGCTCTTTGCAGTTGTATCTCCATCTGCAGATGCTTCAACTCCGCCTGCCAGTGCCAGACTTACAGAAAAGGTTACTCTTAAAAAAGAAAAGAGAAAGTGGACTGGTAAGTGTATCGGCCAGAATGGAGCTGCTGACAGGTATATGCTGTTCACAAGAAACGGAAAGCCTTGTGTAACCTACTCGGCACCATATCCTGGAGGAGTTGAGTTTCAGTTCTATACTGAGATGGATTCAAAGGTCAGTTCTCTGGACCTGGAGAAGGCTGAGCTTGAATTTAATGGTAAAGAAATGCGTAATGTAGTAATGGTTCCAAGTCATGGAGTTTGCTCAGAAGTAAATGCAATAACTCTTGAAGAATCTAATTATGTATGGAAGATGGAAAACGGAGTTCCAGTAAAAGAATATGTAAGCATTTACAGTTCTGGAGCGGCTACAAAAATGACATATGTAATTGACGGACTTGAACCCGGAGATATTATCCTGAAGTAAAGGTGAAGACTCATGATTAAATATATACTTACTAAAATAAGAAATAAGTATAAGCTGTACCTGTGTCTTATAATAGGTATTGTCTCCATTATCATGGTTTTTGCTATGATCATGATGTTCAGGGAAGGTTCGAGAGATAAACTGATACAGAAGGGCTTTACGAATATGAGAGAAAGCACTGGTACATTTCCGGCTACTATTGCCAGAAGAGCCAATGTGAATGGTAGTGTACTTGAAAATAATACCGGTGCTGATAATGTAAGAGAGATTATAGATAACGATATCTCTTCATACGAGAAATCCTGGAATAAGTATCTGCAGCTTCCGGTGGTATCTTCTCAGCGTGTTGTTATATACAGAAATCTGGAAGCTACCTATTCTTATGTCGGATATGGACATGTGGATCTGGGATATATAGATGAGGGCTCTGCTTCAGGAGATGTACCAGAAGAAGATATGTC
>CACZOE010000349.1 GCA_902782695.1 uncultured Lachnospiraceae bacterium
AATAAAACTTTCGCCATATCCATTACCTCTAATAATCTATATCTTTTAATACTTTATCTATCAGTTCCGCATTTCTTATGGAAAAATCATATTTTCTTAACCTGATATCATAATAATTTATCCTTCACGAAAACAAAAGTGCATATCTATGCAGAATTGCCTGTTTTTTGTGAATTTTCCATTCTTTCCCTAACCAGATATACCCGCTTGACATATACACGCAGCACAGGTATAATATGATTATGATAAAAAGTTTTAGAGATAAAGAAACAGAAAAAGTATATCATCAATTATTTTCAAAAAAATTACCGCATGATATACAAAAAATCGCTTTGAGAAAATTGATCATGATAGATAATGCAGGATGTTTTGAGGATCTGAAGGTTCCTCCGGCAAACCATCTTGAACAACTAAGTGGTAACCGGAAAGGACAATATAGCATTCGTATCAATGATCAATACCGGATATGTTTCAAGGTTGAAAACAATAACTATTATGATGTCGAAATTGTTGATTATCACTAAATATGGAAATATCGATGGAAAGGAGTGAAAATATGGTAACTTTTATAGAAACACCGAAAATAAGTGAAATATTAAAGGAAGAATTTATGGAGCCCATGGGAATATCAGCATATAAACTTTCTCAGGAAATAAATGTTCCAACATCAAGAATTCAGGATATTCTTCATGACAGGAGAAAAATAACTGCAGATACTTCTCTAAGACTAGCTAAGTTTTTTGGAGTGTCTGACCGTTATTTTCTCGATATTCAGAACGACATAGACATTCGAGAATTAAAAGTTACTCTTGCAAATGAGATTAATAAGATTCGTCCATTTCAGGAAGCATCAGTGTAATTTATATACTTACTCAGACTGTTTATCAACCATACAAACAACTCCCTATCTGGTTTAGTTATTCCAGATAGGGAGTTCTGTATATAAAATAACTAATTTACTACATGATTTGCACTTATCCATTTAGTAGCTCAGGCAACAATAAACCACTTTAACAACCTTTCCCTTCTTTACAACAAAGTAGCTTAACGCATAATTATACCCTCCGAAAAAACTTAAAGGTTTATAAACAGTCTTCATAGTTTCAGAATTAATAAGCTATGGAAAAAATCATTACAACAGCTTTCTATATCTGGTTCAGGTATTTTGTGAAGTGTATAATATTTTTCATATACACTATCTTATGGTATATATGCCCCCGCCTTCACATACTCCATCAGTTTGTCTCTATCATTTAGTGCAGGGTCCTCAAGCACCAGTTCCAGGAGTTTTCTGAGAGTCTTTCCCATCTCAGGACCGGGCTTCATGCCCATTTCGATAAGGTCCTTTCCAGTAATGGCCAGGTCTCCTATGGTAAGTGCGTTATTATCTTCTATAATCTTATCGTAAGCTCTGATAATCTGTTCAAGAGTTTCTACGCTGACCTTAGAGTTGTAGTCACTCTGTCCCTTGATATCAGCTCTTCGTATCTGAACAAAAAAGTCGAAGTAATCCGCTCCCATCTGACTAAGCATTTTTCTAACAGACTTTATGGATATGTTTCCCTTTATGCCGTAGTCATGCCACAGAACTATATTCTTTACATCGCGAATGGTATCATTATCCATTCTGAGCCTTCTGAGAACCTTCTCAGCTATTTTTTCACTTACAAAACTGTGTCCCTTAAAATGGTCACGGCCACTTTCATCAGAAGTTCTGGTCTCAGGTTTTCCCGTATCATGAAGCAGAGCTGCATATCTCATAACCTTTGTAGCCGGAACATTTTTTATAACCTCAATGGTATGTCTTCCCACATCAAACTTATGATAAGGAGTGTTCTGTGGTGTATCCACCATTTTATCAAACTCTGGAAGAACGATGGCCGTTATTCCCATCTCGTACATATCAAGAAGTTTTTCCGGATGTGCTGAAACAAGGAGCTTGGTAAGCTCTGTCTCTATTCTCTCAGCACTTACATTTCTTAGATCCAGGGCATGTCTCTCAGCTGCATCTCTTGTCGCATCATCTATAGAGAAGCCCAGCTGTGCAGCAAAACGGACCGCTCTCATGATTCTGAGGGCGTCCTCGTCAAATCTCTCATCCGGATTACCCACACATCTGATGACCTTATTCTCCAGATCCTCAGTTCCACCATACAGATCAACCACTCCGGTCTCATCGCTGTAGGCCATGGCATTAATGGTGAAATCACGTCTCATCAGATCTTCAGACAGCTCTCTGGTAAATGTAACACCATCCGGTCGTCTGTGGTCTGAGTACTCTCCATCTATCCTGAAAGTAGTTATCTCATAACTATCCTTTCCCAGTAGAACTGTCACAGTACCATGTTTGATACCTGTATCAACTGTCCTTCTGAAAACAGACTTTATCTCCAGTGGAGTAGCCGAAGTTGTTATGTCCCAGTCATTGGGAGTCCTGCCCAGAAGACTGTCCCTGACACATCCTCCTACTGCATAGGCTTCGAAACCCTTACTATTTAGTTGTTCGATTATAATCCTAACGTTTTTAGGAAGATTTATCTGCATACTTCTATCTCCATTATGTATTATCTCTCCAGCTCCTTAGCAACTTCCTTCAGATTTTCTATGATTGGAAGATGCTGTGGACACACTCCCTCACACTGACCACAAGCGATGCACTCACTTGCTCTTCCATGATTTTCTGCAAGAGTATTATAATTTGAGAAGCTGATAGTCCATCCCTTCTTCGCCATATCCTCTCTCATATATTCATTATAAAGCGAGAAATATTCCGGAATACATATCTTCATCGGACAGCCATCAGTACAGTAATGACATGCAGTACATGGAATAGCTATCTGGGAATTAATGATATCCGCCACCTCAAAGCAGGCCTTCTTTTCCTCTTCACCAAGAGGAACAAAATTCTTCATGTAGCTTATATTATCTTTCATCTGATCTACGCTGCTCATTCCCGAAAGAACTACCATTACATTATCAAGGCTTGCAGCAAATCTGATAGCCCAGCTCGGAATAGACATTCCTGAATCAAGACTGGTCAGGATATCCTTCGCATCCTCGGGCATGGTAGCCAGAGTACCGCCCTTTACAGGCTCCATAACAATGACAGGTTTACCATGCTTTGTTGCCATTTCATAGCAGGCTCTTGACTGTATCCATTCACTTTCCCAGTCCAGATAATTTATCTGCAGCTGAACAAATTCCATTTCCGGATACTTGGTAAGAATCTGATCCAGAAGCTCAGGAGTATCATGGAAGGAAAATCCCACGTGCTTTATCAGCCCTTCTTTTTTCTTCTCCAAAGCCCAGTTAAAGCAGTCATATTTCTCATAAATATCATAAAGCCCGCCTTCTATACCATGTATCAGATAATAATCAAAATATCCGGCACAGGTTTTCTCCAGCTGGGTATTAAATATCTTATCTCTATCCTCAAAAGAGTTTATAAATCCACCATGTAGCTTCGTTGCAAGTGTAAAACTCTCTCTTGGATGTCTTTTAACCAGAGCCTCACCAGTTACATTTTCACTGGAAAAGCCACAGTACATCCAGGCAGTATCAAAATAGGTAAATCCATTTTCCAGAAACAGATCCACCATCTCCTTTACCTGCTCAACATCAATCTCACCGGGACTACCGGATTCTTTCTGCGGAAGTCGCATTAACCCAAATCCCAACTTCTTCTCAGGTCTAAAATCCATAATCAGCTATCTCCTTTTCAACCAGATATATAAATATCCGTTTGCTTCACCTCAAATACATATAGTCAGATTATAACACTTTTAAAACTGTAATGCAGAAAAAAGTCCCGCAACTCTTTAATCCTAAATGAGTTACGGGACAACTTGTTTTTTCTCTTTTCATTTATCAACAGAAGATATTACAACCTTACCGTCAACAACTTCAACCTTAACACGGTTGGAATCAATTCCGACTGCTTCTCTAAGTTCAGCAGACAGACGTACACGTCCTGCTTTATCAAGGATGGAATACTCTTCATGGGAATCTGCCTCAGAAGAGGTAAGTCCTTCACCGGCAGTCATAGTAAAGTCAGCTGATTCTCCGCTGGTTACTGCACTAAGGAGTGATTCACCGGCTTCGATCTTCTTTCTATACTCTTCCTTAAGGACTCTCTCTGAACTGATTTTCCCATCCGAAATCATAACCACACGGTCAACTCTGTCGGCAAGACTGATATCATGCGTAACTATTATGATCGTGATTCCCAGCTTACGGTTTATCTCCCTGAAAAGGTCCTGAAGCATTACAGAAGTCTTCTTATCTACCGCTCCTGTAGGCTCATCCATAAGCAGCAGCTCCGGTTCATTTACAAGGGCAGTTGCTATAGCAACTCTCTGCTGCTCACCACCGGAAAGCATGGAAGGAAATCTGTTTGCCTTATCTGCAAG
>CACZOE010000350.1 GCA_902782695.1 uncultured Lachnospiraceae bacterium
TAGCTATGTATCAATCCGATACGAATTCCCTATTGGAACTAAAGCTTTCTATCAGATAAAAACAGCTACCGTAACCGGCGACTATACCGAGCCTGCTATAGGTGAAGATATAAAGAATCCGGAAAATGTACAGGTGGCAGAAACAGGGGTTTTGGTGAATGATGCCTACTGGATTACTAAGGAAGGTAGCGAATGGAAGAATAAGAAGATATCCGGCAAATTCGAGGCAGGTAAGGAATATGCTATATATGTATCATTAAGGGTAGATGAAGAAATTGATTATCGCCTGAAGCTACCTGGTTTAGATTCATATAGTATATTTGGTGATAATGAAGCGATATGTAATTATTATAATTTTACCGGAGCAGATTTTATTAAAGAGATAGGAAAGCTTGAAGCGGTTCCAACCATAACTCCGTCAACAACCCCGACTCCGGGACCTGATGCTACGCAAACTCCGACTCCGGGACCTGATGCTACGCAAGCTCCAACTCCGGGACCGGAAGATCCGTCATCAACTCCGGTGCCTGGTTCAACTGATAGTTCAGTAACACCAACGCCTGCAGCAACTTCTGCGGCGCCTACAGCACTACCTGAAGTGACTTCCACACAGGCTCCTGTAGGAACTGTGCTTACTGATACTAAGGGTATGGCTAAGTATAAGGTTATATCAGTTGGCAAAACTGATCAGGCAAATCCTTCAAATAATGAGGCACCTGCAGTTGCATATATAGGAACCACCAATGATAAGGCTAAGACGATTTCAATTCCTGAAACTGTATCAGTTGATGGATCAGTTTATAAGGTTGAATCAGTAGGTGTGAATGCGCTTAAGAAAAATAAGAAGATAACTTCGGTTACAATAGGAAAGAATGTAAAGGTTATTGAGAAGAATGCATTTGCCGGATGTACTAAACTCAAGAAAGTAAACTGCAAGTCTACAGTTCTATATAAGATAGGTGCTAATGCATTTAAGGGTGATGGTAAGCTTAATAAAATAGTTCTTAAGACAAAGCTTCTTGAGAAGAAAAATGTAGGCAAGAATGCCATAAAGGGAACTTCAAAGAAGCTGAAGATATATGCACCAAAGAGTGTGAAGAAATCCTATAAAAAAATCTTCAGAGCAAAGGGTAACAAGAAGGTAAATCTGTAGCTGATTAAGCGGTTAATGTAACATTTAAAATAATTAAAATCTCGCGGCAGTTAAAATGCTGCGAGATTTTTTACTTTATAAGAAACTGTGTTTACTATTTTGCGGTATTTGACATTATTCTCATAATTGTTATAATAAAAATACGGGTTTTTAAGTCTTTTTGGGGAGAAGATTTAACTATGAACAGATTTTTTTCAAACAGGGTTTATATGATCATAGATATTACCTTTTTGGCCATATGTATGCTTCTTCAGGCTCTGTCATGGATTCTTCATTCGGTTGGAATGGAAAATTTGGAATCCCCTGTAAGGATCATATCCTATTCAATATTTGTTATTAGTTTAGTAGGACTTGCTTTTTTGTTCGAGAGTGAATTTAAAAAAGGACGAAGAGAATCTGAACAGAGGATTAAATTTTCAAGGATTGCCTGTTCTCTTGCGGCTGATTATGAAAGTGTTTATTATATAAATACAAAAGATAATAGTTATGTTGAGTATGGAAATGTAAACAGTACGGATGATGATCTGAATATTATTTCTACGGGAGAGGATTTCTTTGCTGATGTGAAGATTAATTCTCAGAAGCTGATCTATGAAGAGGATATAGAACGTTTTCAGAAAGTATTCAACAAGGATAATCTATACAAGGCTTTTAAAAATAGTGAGATCATAAATCTTGATTATCGTCTTCTACAGAACGGTGCTCCACTTTTTTACAGTCTCAAGGTTACCAAGGGAACCGGTGAAGATTCGAAGTATATAATAGTAGGTGTAAAGAATGTAGATGCTCGTGTAAAAGCAGAGCATGAGGCAAAGAACGCTCTGGAAGAAGGCATTACCTATGGAAAAATAGCACTGGCTCTGGCTTCCAGATATGAAGTATTATATTATGTGGATATAGAAACTGGCGAATATGCTGAATATAGTTCCAGTGATAAATATAGCAAACTTGAGATTGGAGCTAAAGGAAAAGATTTCTTTGGTGAGGCTCAGGAAAATATGAAGAAGGATATATATCCTGAAGATTATCCGATGATGGCTGAGACCATGCGTAAGGAAGCTTTTATAAATGAGCTGAATAAGCAAAATATGTTTTCCATTACCTACAGGCTGATGCTTAATGACAGACCGGAATATGTAAAACTTCGTGCGGTTCGTCCTAAGGACGATGACAGACATGTCATAGTCGGAGTGACAAATATAAATGAGTCTGTTCAGCGAGAAGAGGAGTTCAAGCAGAAACTGGATATTGCTATGGATATGGCAAACAGAGATGCTCTGACAGGAGTGAAAAATAAGCTGGCCTATAATATCGTAGAGAAATCCTTAAATGAAAAGATAGAATCTAAAGAAAAATTATTATTTGCTATAGTAGTATGTGATCTGAATAATCTAAAAAGAGTAAATGATACAAGTGGACATACTGCGGGAGACGATTATATAAGGTCAGCCTGCAGACTGATATGTCATACCTATAAACATAGTCCTGTATATCGTATTGGAGGAGACGAATTTACAGTGATCCTTCAGGGTGAGGACTATGATAACAGAGATATGCTGCTGACTCAGCTTCGTGAACAGATAGATATAAACAAAGAAGAGGCTGGAGTTATCGTAGCATGTGGAATGAGCTTTTTCAAAGCTGGTGAAGATACCTGTGTGGAAAATGTATTTGAAAGAGCTGATTTTGAAATGTATAAGAATAAAAAAGCTTTAAAAGCAATATAAGAAAGGGATAAGCTATGAGTAGTTATGTTCTGAGCGCGTGCGCACCATGTGATCTGACTCCGGAGTGGATGGAAAAAAGAGATATTCAATTTGCTTCCTTCAATGTATCTCTGGATGGTAAGCAGTATAAGGATGATATGGGTAAATCATTTTCACCCAGAGAACTCATCCTCAAAATGCAGAATGGAGCGGATGCGAAAACATCCCAGGTAAGCACTGGTGAATATCTGGATTATTTCAAGTCTTTCCTTGTGCAGGGAAAGGATGTTGTTCATGTGACTCTTTCCACGGGAATATCTGGAACTTATCAGAGTGCCTGCATAGCAGCGAAGGATCTGATGAATCAGTATCCTGACAGAAAGGTATATGTTATTGA
>CACZOE010000351.1 GCA_902782695.1 uncultured Lachnospiraceae bacterium
AGATACCCGGACCTTGAAGCGTGTAAAGATAGTATAGAGCAGGCTTTTTTATGCCTGGCTGAAAGCTACGCTAATGGAGGTAAGCTTCTGGTAGCCGGTAATGGCGGCAGTGCTGCAGACTCTGAGCATATAGTAGGAGAGCTGATGAAGGGGTTCATCCTTCCGAGAAAGCTGGATGCGGATCTTCAGTCAAGACTGACAGAAATTGATCCGGAACTTGGCCAGACTCTTGCAGATGAACTTCAGGGTGCGCTTCCTGCAATAGCGGTGGTGGATCATCTGGCACTTTCTACTGCATTTCTTAATGATGTAAATCCGATTTTGAATATAGCTCAGCAGATAAATGGATATGGAAGAGCAGGAGATGTATTTCTGGGAATCACCACTTCAGGTAATTCTAAGAATATCCTCTATGCAAATGTGATTGCCAAAGCTAAGGGACTTAAAACCATAGCTCTTACCGGAAAAGATGGTGGTAAGATTAAGGATATGGCTGACATATCCATTATAGTTCCGGAAAATGAGACCTTTAAGATACAGGAGAGACATCTGCCGATTTATCACTGCTTATGTCTCATGCTGGAAGAGAGATTCTTCGGAGGGCAGTAATCGTGAAAACTGTAATCATGGCAGGTGGAAAAGGAACCAGAATTTCATCTGTAGCAAGTGACATACCAAAACCTATGATAAAGGTCTGTGGGATACCTGTTCTTGAAAGAGAGATAGAATGTCTCAGAAGTCAGGGATTTACTGACATAATAATTACGGTAAGTCACCTGGGAAATATTATAATGGACTATTTTGGCGATGGCAGTAAAGTGTCACCGGTAACCGGTAAATCTTTTGGGGTTTCAATTAGCTACTATAACGAGGAGACTCCTCTGGGAAATGCCGGTGCATTATACGAGTTAAAGGACGAGTTGACAGAGGATTTTCTTCTTCTGAATGCGGATGCTATGTTTGATGTGGATTTCAACAGATTTGTTGAATACCATAGAAAGAGTGGAGCATTGGTTACACTGTTCACTCATCCAAACAGTCATCCTTATGACAGTGGGCTTGTCTTTGCAGATTCCGAAGGAAGAGTAACCAGATGGCTTGCCAAGGAAGATGAGAGACCTGAGAATTATAAGAATCGTGTCAATGCAGGACTTCATGTAATTTCTCCAAAGGTTCTGGAAGTAAGACCGGATACTGAGAAGGTGGATTTGGACAGGCAGATTCTTAAGCCACTTGCTGGCACAGGGAAAATGTGTGTATACGACAGTCCTGAATATGTTAAGGATATGGGTACACCGGAAAGATATGAGTCTGTATGCAGAGACTGCAAGAACGGAATCATAGAAGCTAAAAATCTGAAAAATAAGCAGAAGGCTATCTTTCTTGACAGGGATGGAACGATAAATAAATACGTGGGCTTCCTCAGAGATATAGAGGAATTCGAACTTCTTCCGGGAGTTGCTGATGGAATAAAGAAGATTAACGAATCAGGATATCTGGCTATAGTGGTTTCCAATCAGCCGGTTATTGCCAGAGGAGAGGTGACTGTTTCCGAGCTGGACGAAATCCATAATAAGATGGAAAGACTTCTTGGAGAAAAGGGAGCGTATCTGGATGCTATCTACTATTGTCCTCATCATCCTGACAAGGGTTTTGAAGGAGAGATTCCCGAACTCAAGTTTGACTGTGAGTGTAGAAAACCTAAGCCGGGGATGCTTCTGAAGGCGGCAGAAGATTTTAATATAGATCTGAGTAAGTCTATTATGGTGGGTGACAAAGAAAATGATATTAAGGCTGGCAAAGCTGCCGGATGTAAGGGCGTTCTTCTGGTAGGTGATACTGAGCTGGAAGGCGTAACAAATATCAGATCGCTGGATGAGATAATAGAAGCAATATCATAAAGTACATTTTGACCATAAAGTGTTATTTATGATACAATGAAAAGAGTGTCAAAAATATAGGAATCTTTATTATTATAAGGAGCAGAATATGAAAGTAGTTATATTAGCCGGGGGATTCGGTACAAGAATAAGCGAAGAAAGTCATTTGAAACCAAAGCCAATGCTGGAGATAGGAGGAAAGCCTATTTTGTGGCACATTATGAAGGAATACTCTTTCTATGGTTTTAATGAATTTATTATCTGCTGTGGATATAAGCAGCACGTGATAAAGGAGTACTTTGCTGATTATTATCTTCATAACAGCGATATTACATTTGACTTCAGTGAAGATAATAAAATGATTGTTCATAATAATGTGGCAGAGCCTTGGAAGGTTACTCTTATCGATACTGGTCTTAACACTATGACTGGTGGAAGAATCAAGAGAATTCAGCCATACGTAGGAGATGAGGCCTTTATGCTTACCTATGGAGATGCAGTTTCTGATGTGAATATTAAGGAGCTTTTAGATTTTCATAAAAAAGGTGGTAAGTTTGCGACACTTACAGCTACCAAGATAAATCAGAGATTTGGTGTTCTTGAGGTTGATAAGGATGGTACGGTTGAAGCCTTTAGAGAAAAATCAACTGAGGATGATACCAGGATAAATGCAGGTTATATGGTACTTGAACCTCAGGTGTTTGATTATCTTGAAGGTGACTCTACTGTATTTGAGAAGGGACCTCTTATGAAGCTTGCTTCAGAAAAACAGCTTCAGGCATATACACATCCTGGCTTCTGGCAGTGTATGGATACCAAACGTGAAAAGGATAAGCTGGAGGAACTCTGGGATAGTGGACAGGCACCATGGAAGACCTGGGACAATTAGTTAATTACCTGATGTATGCATTATAGGTATCAGCAGGTTTGGAATAAATTATAAGTATAGAAATGGAGAATAAAATGTTCGAGAACAAAACAGAAGCAGAGGCAAGGCAGGAGATACTGGGACTCGTATCAGAGTACTGTGATAAGTATCATCAGAAAAAGGAATACAAGGAAGGTGACAGGATTCCATATGCATCAAGAGTTTATGATCATGATGAGATGGTAAATCTTGTAGATTCTTCACTGGAGTTCTGGCTGACATCAGGCAGATATACAGAAGAGTTTGAAAGAGAATTTGCAAAGTACCTGGGAATCAGATTCTGTGCACTTGTTAATTCAGGATCCTCTGCAAATCTTCTCGCATTTATGGCACTTACATCTCCACTCCTTGGAGATCGTAAGATAGAGAGAGGTGATGAGGTTATTACGGTTGCTGCAGGCTTCCCAACAACAATAGCTTCCATCATTCAGTATGGTGCAGTTCCTGTATTTGTAGATATGAATATCCCTCAGTACAATATCGATGTAACTCAGCTGGAGGATGCTCTTTCTGACAAGACAAAGGCAGTTATGCTTGCACATACTCTGGGTAATCCTTTTGATCTGAAGGCAGTTAAGGAATTCTGTGATAAGCATAATCTCTGGCTTGTTGAAGATAACTGTGATGCTCTTGGATCAACCTATACAATAGACGGTGAGACTAAGCTTACCGGTACTATCGGTGATATTGGTACTTCAAGCTTCTATCCGCCACATCATATGACAATGGGTGAGGGTGGTGCTGTTTATACAGACAATCCTCTTCTTGCAAAGATTGTTAAGTCACTTAGAGACTGGGGACGTGACTGTGTATGTGTATCTGGACGCGACAATATGTGCGGACACAGATTTGATGGTCAGTATGGAGAACTTCCATTTGGTTATGATCACAAATACGTATATTCACATTTTGGATATAATCTTAAGGCAACAGACATGCAGGCTGCAGTTGGTTGTGCACAGTTAAAGAAATTCCCTTCTTTTGTTGAAAGAAGAAAGTATAATTTTGAGAAGCTTAAAGCAGGTCTTGCTCCTGCTGCAGATAAACTGATCCTTCCTGAAGCTTGTCCGAATTCAGATCCTAGCTGGTTTGGATTCCTTATCACCTGTCGTGAAGGTGTAGAGAAGAATAAGGTGGTTCAGTATCGTGAGTCTGAAGGCGTACAGACACGTATGCTCTTCGGTGGAAATATGGTTAAGCAGCCATGCTTTGCTGAGATGAAGGCTTCAGGCGAAGGCTACAGAGTAGTTGGAGACCTTCACGTAACTGACCAGATCATGACAGACACATTCTGGATAGGAGTTTACCCAGGAATGACCGACGTAATGATCGAATTCATGATAAAGAAGATACTATTTGCAGTAAATAATTAAATATGTATGCATGACTGCTTGCAGTCAAATGCATAACATATTTAATTATTTGAAATCCTGCAAAGCAGGATTTGAAAAAACATGAGAAAAGTCTCTGCGAAGCAGAGAGTAGAGTGCGAAGCACGGACTTTTCGAATGATTTTTCAGCTGCAAAAATATATATA
>CACZOE010000352.1 GCA_902782695.1 uncultured Lachnospiraceae bacterium
CTCCAGCTTCCCATCATCTCAAAAAATGTAACGTGGCTCTTATCGCCTACAGAATCTATATCATTAGTACGTACACAGCCCTGAACATTGCAGAGTCTTGTACCCATAGGATGCTTTTCACCAAGAAGATATGGCATAAGTGGCTGCATACCGGCTACATTAAACATAACACCGGTTGAACCATCTGATACAAGTGATACAGCACCTACATCTACATGTCCTCTCTCCTTATAAAAGTCTATCCAGGTTTTTCTAAGCTCCTTAGAGGTAAATTGTCTCATTTCTATTTCTCCTATATTTTACATTTTTCAATATTATTCACGACGGGCAAGCTCGTCCGTTATTTCTTCCCAGGTAACTCCTCTTTCAACCATAAGAACCATGGCATGATAAAGGAAGTCAGCAATCTCATATTTTATTTCCTCAGGATCCGGATTTTTAGCAGCGATAACTATCTCAGTGCATTCCTCTCCCACTTTCTTGAGAATCTTGTCTATACCCTTATCAAAGAGATAATTTGTATAGCTTCCTTCACGAGGATTCTCTTTTCTGTCAGCAATTACCTTATATACATCCTCAAGGACCGTAAGAGGATTATCTTTTCTATTATTTTTCTTCTCTATTATCGGAGTAAAGAAACAGGAATTGTTTCCAGTATGGCAGGCCGGACCTATCTGTCTGACTTTCGCAAGAAGTGTATCCTTGTCGCAGTCTATACTAAGCTCGGTCAGATACTGAAAATGACCGGACTCCTCGCCCTTAGTCCAGAGCTTCTGTCTGCTTCTGGTCCAATAGGTCATAAGTCTTGTTTCAAGAGTTTTGTTATAGGACTCTTCATTCATATAAGCCATCATAAGAACTTCATTGGTTTTGTAGTCCTGAACTATGCATGGCACGAGACCTTTCTCATCAGTTTTAAATTCACTAAATGGAATACTATCTATAGAATACAAGGACTTAATGTAATCACCAACATTATCCATTGAATCGATTACTTTGTCCTCAAATCTGTCCCGACCTTCTTTGAAAAGATTATCATCAGCGACATATACAAAATCAGCACCGGCATAGATAAGTTTCTTGATATCTTCAAGTCTTGCACCCGGTTTTAAAACATCAGTAACTATAGGCAGCGCTATTATTTCATTAACCGCTTTAATTACAAGTACGAAATCATCCGTCTCGATAAATTCATTTCCAGCTTCACCAGTCTTGCTGCTTACATATATGTATCCTTTTCCAAGCAACTGATCTGATTTTGATTTTTCTAAATATTTTGATATATTATCGTTCATATCTTCCTCATTAATAATTATTTCTATAATGCACCTTTTGTCGAAAGCAGTCCGCCTTCAAGACGCGGATCAAATCCTGTAGCTATATCAAGAGCATTTGCAAAAGCTTTAAATGCAGCCTCTATGATATGATGATTATTTGAACCATCCAGCTGTTTAATATGAAGATTCATCTCCGCCGCATAACTTACAGCATAGAAGAATTCTTTAGCCATCTCTGTATCAAAATTTCCAACCTTTGGAGTAGTAAGCTTCAGATCATAATTGAGATAAGGTCTTCCGGACAGATCAATAGCGCAAAGCACAAGAGTCTCATCCATAGGCATAACAAAGGAACCATACCGTTTGATTCCGATCTTATCACCAACAGCCTCTTTTATAGCTTTTCCAAGAACAATTCCGGTATCCTCTATAGTATGATGACAGTCAACCTCCAGATCACCTTTTACAACACAGTTCATATCGAAGAAACCGTGTTTTGCAAAACTTTTTAACATGTGATCAAAGAAGCCTATACCCGTATCTACATTACTTACACCAGTACCATCAAGGTTTAGGGCAAGCTTTATATCAGTTTCTGCTGTTTTACGTTCGATACTTGATTTTCTTTCCTGCATTCTTATTCTCCTGTTTAAATATATCCACTCTTGATTAACTAAGTCTCACCTTTAGTCTTCAAATCTGACAGCAATAGAATTTGCGTGAGCTGTAAGACCTTCAGCCTTTGCAAATAATTCAATATCCTTATGAACTGCTCTAAGAGCATCTTCTGAATAATTAATGATACTGGACTTTTTAACAAAATCATCAACATTAAGTGGTGAGAAGAATTTTGCTGTTCCATTTGTCGGAAGAACATGA
>CACZOE010000353.1 GCA_902782695.1 uncultured Lachnospiraceae bacterium
AAGAGGTGTTCTTGCTTCATCGATAAGAACTGAGTCAACCTCATCGATGATGGCATAGTGAAGGCCTCTCAAAACCAGGTTGTTCTTGTAAACAACCATGTTGTCTCTAAGGTAATCGAAACCAAGCTCATTATTTGTGATATAAGTGATATCGCAGTTATAGGCTTCCTGTCTCTCTTCTGTTGAGAAGTCATGCATGATAGCACTAACTGTAAGTCCCAGGAATCTATGCACATTTCCCATCCACTCAGCATCACGCTTAGCCAGATAATCGTTGACTGTTACGATATGCACACCCTTACCTTCAAGGGCGTTCAGATATGCAGGCATGGTTGAAACAAGAGTTTTACCTTCACCTGTACGCATCTCGGCGAGACGTCCCTGGTGAAGAATGATTCCACCCATGATCTGTACCGGGAATGGCTTAAGACCTATAGCACGGTACGCTGCTTCTCTTACGGTTGCAAATGCATCTACAAGGATATCATCCAGTGTTTCGCCTTTTGCAAGCCTTTCTTTAAATACTCCTGTTCTGGCTCTCAGCTCTTCATCTGAAAGAGCCTGCATCTCCTCGTCAAGAGCAAGGATGCCATCTACAAGAGGTTTGATTTTCTTCAGCTCACGGTCACTGTGAGTACCGAATAATTTGTCAGTAAGTGACATTACATTTCCTCCAAATCACGTCCAAATCCGGATTGCAAATGTGACTGCTCCGACTTCAGACTATACTTATCCATTAAAACATCTTCATATAATAGCACTATCTGGGATATATTGGCAAGATTTTTCTCTATAGCCGGAAAAAAATGACAGCAGAGGAAGAACCCCTGCTGCCTTTATACATGCTTATTTATTTCCTTTTATCTTTACAGACTTAGTCTTTGACCATGGACCATAAGCAGTACATTTGCCCTGCTTCCATATACCACGGATCTTAACCTTCTCGGATGTAGACTTAATCTTTCCACTATATGTATAGACGAACTTTCCTTTGGAAATAGTACCTGGGCAATGTTTATTCTTAGCTGTTTCGTATGCCTTGCAGCCTTTAAGCTTACCAACACTAACCTTAACTGTGGCTGTACTGGTATTTCCGAGATGATATACCTCATAATGACCCAGACGGGTTCTGGTTGTATCAACCCAGTATCTCTTTGTATAAGGCTTTGTATATTTTGTACCGCCCGACTGCTTAAGGCTCTTTATCTTTGGTGCCTTGTTAGGAGCTGTGAATGCTGCAACAGCTTCACCTGTTGAGCTGCAGACTACCCCTCCTGCAATCTTGTAGCAGGACTCGATCTTATAGCTGAAGTTCTGTCCCGGTTTCTTATTCAGAGTAACCTTTGTAGTCTCCTCAGTACTTGCAACCTCTTTTACTACTTTATAATCCTTATCCTTTGGTCCCTTTTCCCAGATCTTGTAATAGTTTCCGTTACCTGACCATTCGAGGGTAAGAGTTGCCTTCTTCTTATTCTTGGTAACTGCCTCTGCCTTCGATACAGCTACAGGTGCAGGCTTAACCATGAAATTAACCGTAAAGCTGACACCCTCAGAGGTTGTTATGGTGCTGGAGTATTTTCCAAGCGAATGTGCATATATATATGCTTCATTCTTTGGCAAATGATCCTTTGTATCATAATCATAATTATCTATAAAGGACATCTGAGCTGCAGCCGGTTCTGTCCACTTAATACTCGATTCATTTTCAGCAGGATCAATTGTAAGTGAAATCTTCTCCTTAGCACCTTTATAAACTTCATAATAGTCAGTACCTGTTATAGACTTGATATCTATAAAGTCACGGCTGTTAATCGTAAGTGTGGTATCACCCTGCTTCCTACCATATGCAACCAGATAATAGGTTCCCTTATCAAGTAGGATTTCTGTATCGCGAGATATCTCAGTTGAAGTAAGCATTGAATCTGAATCATTAAATGAATTCGGATATAGTTTAATTCCTCCAAAGAATGCTGATCCAACTATTGTATAGTAAGTCTTCTCAGGAACTACAAGTGTATAATAATGCTTTGTCCATGCTCCACCTGATTTTGCCTGATTCCACTTAAGTACTGTTGGAGTTCCGTCAACAGGAAGAGTTATGGTCTCAGCACCTGACTCTGATACATTTGTCTCATTAACATTTACTGTGAGTTCAACTTTTCCGTTTACTTGATTCTTGCTGTCTGTTCCTGTAATTGTTACATAGTATGTTCCTGCAGACATAACCTTAGAATCATATGTATAACTGTTTGCACTGTCAGAATTTCTTCTCTCCTGAATAAACTTCTGAAGCTCTTTTCCTTCTGAATCATATATCTTCATTTCCAGAGCATCATCATAATATGTTCCCATAGGAGTTGTCAGCTGGATAAATGAATCAGCAGTAAGTTCAAACTTATAACCTGTCGTACCTGTCTTTTCAAATGTAAGAGAATCGCCGCTTGCTACGCTTGTTGCATTCTGAAGAGCTTCAGGCAGCTTGCTTGTCGGTTCCGGATCCTTTGAAGGAGCCTTAGTTGGTGTCTTTGTAGGTGTTTTTGTTGGTTCAG
>CACZOE010000354.1 GCA_902782695.1 uncultured Lachnospiraceae bacterium
AGAGTACAAAGGACTGCCGGCTATATAGCATTAACTGATGTTCTTGCATCGCTTTCTCTTGTTGCCATGAGAGAAAACTATGTCAGACCTTCCCTTAATCGTAATGGTGCTATAGTAATAAAAAACGGAAGGCATCCGGTTATTGAAAAGATGCTGGGCAGTGGAGATTTTATTCCGAATGATACGAATCTGGATAACCAGGCTAACAGGATCATGATAATAACAGGTCCTAATATGGCTGGTAAATCCACTTATATGAGACAGACAGCTCTTATCTGTCTTATGGCTCAGGTTGGATCCTTTGTACCTGCTGATGAAGCGGATATAAGTATCTCTGACCGAATATTTACCAGAGTTGGTGCAAGTGATGATCTGTCCCAGGGTCAGTCAACATTTATGGTTGAAATGAGCGAGGTGGCAAATATACTTAGAAATGCAACTCGTGATTCGCTGATCATCATGGATGAGATAGGCCGAGGTACTTCTACATTTGACGGACTCTCTATAGCATGGTCAGTAGTTGAATATATAGCTGATAATGATCTGCTGGGAGCTAAAACTCTTTTTGCTACACATTATCATGAACTGACAACCCTTGAGGAAAAGCTTTCTTCAGTTAATAACTATTCTATAGCCATAAAGCATGACGGAAATAATCTGGTATTCCTAAGAAAAATAATACCGGGTGGGGCAGACCGCTCCTATGGAATAGAGGTTGCTGAGCTTGCTGGAGTTCCTTTGACAGTAACTGATAGAGCAAAGGAAATTGCATCATATCTTTCGGAAGAAGATATAACAGGCCGTTCCAGAGACCTTAAGGTTGTTACTACACATAAGACTTCGTCTGAATCAGGAGGCAGATCCTCCAAGTCAGGAAACACGCCTGGACAGTTATCCCTCTTTGCCAGCACTGAGGAGATGAATATAACTAACGAGCTTAAGTCCATGGACCTGGATAATATGACACCTGTAAAAGCGCTCCTTTATCTTCAGGAGCTGAAACAAAGACTGATGTAGATTACTTAAAGGGTAAAACAAATGATAAGAATACTTGATCAACATACAATCGACAAAATAGCAGCGGGAGAGGTTATTGAAAGACCTGCATCAGTTGTTAAAGAACTGGTTGAGAATTCTATAGATGCAGGCTCGAAAAGGATAACCATTGAGATCACAGATGGTGGAACCTCTATGATAAGGGTTACTGATAATGGTTCCGGTATAGAGGCTGATGATGTCAGAAAGGCATATATGAGTCATGCTACCAGTAAACTTGACAATGTTGATGATCTCATGAATATCATGTCTCTTGGTTTCAGAGGAGAGGCTCTGTCTACCATTGCTGCAGTTTCAGAAGTTGAGATGGTGACGAAAACACATGAAGCCATTTCTGGTACAAAATACGTGATCAAGGGTGGAAAAGAAGAGGAACTAAAGGAAGTAGGTACTCCTGATGGAACTACCATTATCTGCAGAAATCTTTTTTATAATACACCGGCCAGAAAGAAATTTCTTAAGACAAATATGACTGAAGGTTCTTATATAAATGACCTGATAGTTCATATAGCTCTTTCAAATCCTGATGTAGCTATCAGGCTTATCTCTAATGGTAAAACTATAGTTGATACACAGGGAGATGGTAGATTAAAGGAAACTATTTATTCTCTGTATGGAAAGGATATAACTCGAGGTCTTCTTGAGACGGACTATGAAACAGAGGATATTAAAATAACCGGATACGTAGGAAAACCATTTCTTTCAAAGGGAAACAGAAGCTTCGAAAACTATTTCGTAAATAAGAGATATATCAAAAGTCCTGTGGTAAACAGGGCAATTGAAGAAGCTTATAAAACCCATATTATGCAGCACAAATTCCCATTTACAGCTCTTTTTATCGAGGTGCCTGCTTATATGGTGGATGTAAATGTACATCCTGCTAAAAGAGAATTCAGGTTTGATAATGAGAAGGCTCTTTTTAGTTCGGTTTATCATGCTGTTGAAGATGCACTTAAAGAGAAGGAATTTATACCTGATGCCAGTGACAGCTATAATTTTAAAAAGCTTACACCGGCATACACGGTGGCAGAACCCGTTGTAGGATTAAAACCGGAAGCTGTTATTAAAACTGAACCAGCTGAGAATAACAGAGCTGATAATACTCAACTGGCTGCTAGTAATGATATTTCCAAAGATACAGATACATTTCAGGAAATTAAAAGATCGAGTGATTCAGAACAGGTAAATAATTTAACTGTTTTGAATGGCTCGCTCAAAGAAAATGATGCTAGTGCATCAGATATCAGAAAATCAGATGATAAACCATCTTATCCAAAATCAGAAGATAAACCATCATATTCAAAATCAGAAG
>CACZOE010000355.1 GCA_902782695.1 uncultured Lachnospiraceae bacterium
AAGTTTATCGAATATTTGAATAATCCTGATAGATATCGGCAATATTGTCCAGCTGTTTTTGATTTGTTGCATGATGTTGTTAAATCAAAAAATAAATCTGTG
This sequence comes from uncultured Lachnospiraceae bacterium, assembly GCA_902782695.1. GTDB lineage: Bacteria > Bacillota > Clostridia > Lachnospirales > Lachnospiraceae > Eubacterium_Q. Next base: position 103 of record CACZOE010000355.1, read on the forward strand.
GATACAATAGAAAAATCTGGAATTATTAATAACGCAATATTCTTTAATGACTTAATGAGTTTTCGCGGTACTCCTAAAGAAAGGACTATGCAGAGGAAAGCTTGGAGTAATCGGGCGATAGATAAGCTATCCTTAGCTGAACTAGTTTTCTGTGATCCGGATAATGGGTTACTTCTAAATGGTGACGCGACTAGGCGTGGTGCTCAGAAATACGCTTTACCTGAAGAAATTATAAATATGTATAGTGTAGGACATAACGTAGTTTGTTATTGCCATAAAGGAAGAAGAACTATTGATCAATGGGAGGAATATAAGAGAACAATATTTAGAGCAATTCCTTATGCTGCCTCCATTGTTCTTACATTTCATAAAGGAACACAAAGGTCTTATATCTTTGTGATACATCCCAAAGACTATGTGAAATATAGCAATATAGTCAGTAATTTTATGAGTGGCTGGGATGGCATATTTACGGCCGAAAAAGTAAATATGTGTATGTATAAGGATATAAGAAGCGGGCTCAATGATTTACTAAATAAGGAATATATTACAGATTCTGAGCTATATGATTTTTTATATGGCAATAACCTTGTAATAGCAAATTATGGCGAGTATTTATCATCTCGGCCAATTAGTGTAGATAAGGAATTAAGTAAAATCGACTATGCCGATTTTGAATTATGCTGTGTCCTTATTACAATGATATTAAGAGAAGACCATTTTGATAATGGCAGCTACGATAGAAGATTTAAAGAAGGATATGTAAAAAGAATCCTCGACAGGATGAATAGTATTATTGGATTTTTTGAGTGATTGATAACGAAAAGCTAATCTGTTACTTAAGGGAGATGCTGCATTGGGACTTTTTGATTCTATAATAAACAGAATAAAGAGCAAATCGGAGGCAAAAAAGGATTTAGCTGAGCGTATTAAGAATGAAGAACTTCTATTAAAACTATTTGAAAAAGGCTTTAGTGGGAAATATATATTCAGGTATAACTATAAGAGTCATGAAGATATATGTAGGGCTCTTATCGTTGCAGGGATAAAGTACAACAGATAGGTTATTTAGATATGTAATATTCTTTTCGATAATCAATCGTTTTAGAAATTGAAAAACAGCTTAATGTAGACTTGTAGTAGGAGGTATAAAATGATTTGTCAAACATGTGGATATAATAATGAGGATGATTCTAGATTCTGCCCGATTTGTGGAAGCCCGCTATATGACACTGATAACCAAAATCATTCCAACAATGTAAATGAAAACTATGATAGGAGTGATAGCGTCGAATATGAGCAGTATGATCAGAATACTGTTTATGAGGACAAAAAACAAGATGGAAATTTTATTCTGCATGAAGAAAATTGGCAGACTGAAGGAAAATATAAAGCTTATCAGTCAGACCGACAGGTGACGAGTGATAAGACCACTATAGTTAATGCCACTGAACATAAAAAATCAAACAAGAAACCAAAGTGGTCATACAAAGCTTTGTTCTTGGCTTTGATAGCTATAGCAGTAATACTGGCGGTTGTTGTCACAATTGTTGCAATAAAGACATTTAAAGGGAATGATAAAGAAGATGACTATGAGGTTGCTGAAGATATAGAAGTGACCGATGAATATATCGCGGATGTATTAGCAAGTAGAATATGCATAGGATATACTGATGGAGATTATTGTGACTCCGTTATCCATGACCTGTTCCTGCCTGCTGAATTTGAGGAGACCAGTGACGCGACTATTAAATGGGATAGCAGTGATATTGATACCGTATCAGAAGATGGCACTGTTCACAGGCCGATAGATGAAGATAAAACAGTGTCCCTGACTGCCAAAGTCAGTTATGGTGAAGCTACAGTTGATAGGGTTTTTGATATTAAAATCATAAAAGAGAACGCTATAGATAGGAATAGTCTGGAAAACTATTCAGTACTTGATTTAAGAAACAATAATGTGGATGATCCGTACTTTTATGTTTTGTACAATGACGAAGATAGTTTTGTATCATCGATCAACGGTAAATATTCAGAAGTAGAAATAAAAACTTC
>CACZOE010000356.1 GCA_902782695.1 uncultured Lachnospiraceae bacterium
ACAGCCTATGGATCAGTTTGGCATGGATGATCAGTTCGGAATGAATCAGCCACAGCCTGGTCAATACGGTGCACCACAGCAGCCGCAGGCTAATCAATATGCAGCACCGCAGCAGCCACAGGCTGATCAGTACGCAGCACCGCAGCGGCCACAGGCTGATCAGTACGTAGCACCGCAGCAGCCACAGGTAGATCAGTACGCAGCACCGCAGCAGCCACAGGTAGATCAGTACGCAGCACCGCAGCAGCCACAGGCTGATCAGTACGCAGCACCACAACAGCCACAGGTTGATCAGTACGCAGCGCCGCAGCAGCCTCAGGTTGATCAGTATACAGCATCTCAGCAGCCTGTACAGGAGACTCCTCAGCAGGCGGGTGATGATTTCGATGATACCTATCAGCCATATCATTATTAAAGGTTAAAAAACAGCCCTCTTTTCTTAAAAGAATATAAGAGAGGGCTGTTTTAGTTATAGAAAAAATATAATAAAAAATAATTGTAAATACATTATAAAGTTGTTATAATCTTTACTTGAATTATCGGGATGTGGCTCAGTTTGGTAGAGCGCCACATTAGGGATGTGGAGGCCGCAGGTTCAAGTCCTGTCATTCCGATTTCTTTTATTGGTTTTAGTTTTTCTTTATATAAGTGAGGGATATATATGGAAAATGTAAAAAACATACTTATTATTATATTGGTAAGTATTCTGCTTATTGGAGCAGCTCTTGGAATTGGAGTTATTATAGGAAAGAAAAACTCTGGAGATAAGATAGAACTTCCTGATGGTGAGGCTGTTGAAACCGAAGAGGTTATCATTAATGAAGAAGTAACAGTTGATAATGCCACCATAAATGAGATAATAAATCCTGCAAGTGAGCTGGTTACGTATAAATATTATTATACTGATGCCGGAACTTATGAAAAAAATCAGAAGCTTGGTGATACAGACTATATCATTCCTTTCACTACAGACAAGACTGTATATACCTATTCTGGCACCATCAACGCTGGTATTGATACCAGTGAGATAACTTACGATATAGATAATGAGAAGAAAAAAATCATAGTTCATCTTCCTAATCCGAAGATAATATCCCACGAACTAGATGAATCCAGTTTTAAGACCTACGATGTTAAAAAGTCTATCTTTACCAGCTCAAGTCTTAATGACTACGCTGAATTTACTGGTGAGCTTAAAACTAAGGAGGAAGATAATTTGAATTCAAATTCTGAATTCTGGTCTTCTCTTAAAAAGAATACAGAGAATGTTGTCAAAAGTCTCATGACTGCTGATGACAGACTCGATGAATATACTGTCACATATGATTGGGCAGAAAATAATCAGTAACAGAGGAAAAATAATGAAGATATACAATACGTTAACCAGACAAAAAGAAGAATTTGTACCAATTAACCCAGGTAAAGCCGGTATCTATGTGTGCGGACCTACAGTATATGATTTTATTCATATTGGTAATGCACGTCCTATGATAGTGTTTGATACACTTCGCAGATACCTGGAACATAAGGGTTATGATGTTAATTATGTTACAAATTTTACTGATGTAGATGATAAGATAATCAAGCGCTCTATAGAAGAAGGGATACCAGCAAGTGAGGTATCTGAAAAATATATAGAAGAGTGCAAGAAGGATATGGAGGCACTGAATGTAAGACCTGCTACCACACATCCTCAGGCAACAAAAGAAATTCCTGAAATGATTGAGATGGTTCAGACTCTTATTGATAAAGGCCATGCCTATGAAAAAAATGGTACCGTATATTTTAGAGTAAGAAGCTTTTCTCCTTATGGAAAGCTTTCTCATAAGAATATAGATGATCTGGAATCAGGACATAGAGCTGAGGCTCATCAGCTGAAGGTTTCAGGAGAGGATGAGAAAGAAGACTCTCTCGATTTTGTTCTCTGGAAACCGAAAAAAGAAGGAGAGCCATTCTGGGATTCACCTTGGGGCGAAGGTCGTCCGGGCTGGCATCTGGAGTGCTCATGCATGTCAAAGAAATATATAGGTGAAACTCTTGATATTCATGCTGGTGGAGAGGATCTTATATTCCCTCATCATGAAAATGAGATAGCTCAGAGCGAAGCTTCAAGTGGAAAAGAGTTTTCCAGATACTGGATGCATAATGCATTTCTTAAAATTAATGGTGATAAGATGTCTAAGTCTCTTGGCAATTTCTTTACTGTCAGAGATATCTGTCAGCAGTATGATCCTCAGGTGATAAGATTTTTCATGCTTTCTGCTCAGTACAGAACACCGCTGAATTTCTCTAAGGACCTGGTGGAGGATTCTGCAAAGGGACTTGATAGAATACTTAATGGCGCTGAAAAGCTTCGTGATATCATGAATAAAAAGAACGGAAAAGTTCTTACTGAAGATGAGGAGAAAATTCTTGAGGAAGAAGTTCCGGGATATATCGCAAGGTTTGATGAGTCTATGGATGATGATCTGAATACATCAGACGCTATATCAGTTGTATTTGAGTTTATTCGTTTTACAAATGCAAATACTGACGAGAATTCTTCAAGTGATTTTGCCGGATGCCTTTATAAGGTATTAAGTGAGCTGTGTGAAAAAGTTCTGGGTATAAGTCTCGAGAGAAAAACTCAGGAAATGGATCAGTCAGAGGTGGAAGCTATAGAGGCGCTTATCGCTGAAAGAACTGCAGCTAAAAAAGAGAAGAATTTTGCAAGGGCTGATGAGATCAGAAATCAGTTATTGGAACAGGGAATAATTCTTGAGGATACAAGAGAGGGAGTTAAGTGGAAGAGAGCTTAGAAAAGAAGATTTCATTAAATCCCCCGGTGAAGACGCCACATGAAGTGTCGTCTCTCTATTCTCCACTGTCACTGGCATATATAGGTGATAGTATCTATGATTTAAAGGTAAAGAATTTTGTGGTTTCTTCAGGGAATATGCAGCCGGAGAAGTATCACAGGATAGTGACCGGTATAGTTTCTGCTAATTCTCAGTCGGAATTTATAAAAGATTATATGGACAACTTGTCCGAAGATGAACTGGCGGTATATAAAAGGGCCAGAAACTCTTCGCCGCATACTAAGGCAAAGAATGCGAGTCTTCAGGATTATCTGATGGCCACAGGATTTGAGGCGGTTCTTGGGTTTCTGTATTTATCTGGCCAGCATGACAGACTTGATGAGATTATCACTCAGTCTCTCATATTTAGAGGTGTAATAAAAGTATAAATGTGATTTGGGTAAAGGTATGGGATACGAAATATTTGGAAATGATATAACAGAACTTCATAGTGAACCATCAAGAGAAACAGAGCTTCAGCAGGAAAAACCTAAAGTGGAAAATAACAGACTTGAGGGAAGGAATGCAGTATTAGAAGCTATTAAAGCCGGTCGTACTATTGATAAGGTTTATATTCAGGATGGGCTTAGGGATGGTTCTATTTCAGCTATTTTATCAAAACTTAAAGGGACTGGAACTTCAGTATCTTTTGTAAAAAAACAGAGACTTGATATGATGTCTGAAACAGGACATCATCAGGGGGTCATTGCTCAGACTACGTCTTATGAATACGCTGAGCTGGATGATATATTTGAACTTGCTAAGAAAAAAGGTGAGCCTCCATTTGTTATCATTCTTGATGAGATAGAAGATCCACACAATCTTGGGGCTATTATAAGAACTGCAAATATTAGCGGTGCGCATGGTGTAATTATACCAAAACACAGAGCAACAGGTCTTACAGCCACTGTTGTCAGGGCTTCTGCCGGGGCAGTGAATTTTACTCCTGTTGTAAAGGTTACAAATATATCCAAAACTATTGAAGAATTAAAACTTCGTGGACTTTGGTTTGCCTGTGCAGATATGGATGGTGAGATAATGTATAACTGTAATCTCACCGGCGCTATCGGACTTGTTATAGGAAATGAAGGTTCAGGGGTTTCAAGGCTGGTAAAAGAAAAATGTGATTACATAGTTTCTATACCTATGCAGGGACAGATAGAATCATTAAATGCTTCTGTTGCAACTGGAATCCTTGCATATGAAATAGTCAGACAGAGGTTAAAACGATGACTAAATATGAAAAGCTTCCGGACGAAATAATACTTGAGCTTATTTCACAAGGTGATACTGATGCTGAAGAATTTCTTCTTATCAAGTATATGCCTCTGGTGAAGAGTGAAACAAGATTTTTATATCTTGTTGGTGCTGAAACCGAAGATCTTGCCCAGGAGGGTATGATCGGTCTTTTTATGGCTATAAAAAGCTATAATAAAAATCAGGCTTCTTCATTTCATACATTTGCAACAGTATGTATCAAGAACAGGATACATTCTGCTATAAGCGCAGCAAACAGGAAGAAACATTTTCCGTTAAATAATGCGGTTTCGATTTATTATAATGAAAATGATGAAGCTGATGAAAAGGATATCGTCAGTGATGAAGGTGCTTATAATCCTGAAAGCATAGTCCTTCGTCATGAAAAAATAGAACAGATGTACGAGCAGATGGATATGAAACTCAGTGCCACTGAAAAAATAGTCACAAAGCTTTATCTTCAGGGGCTGTCCAGAAGAGAAATAGCTGATAAACTGGGCAGGACTGAGAAATCTGTAGATAATGCACTTAACAGAGTGCATAATAAGTTGAAGGAAACAACTTGACAGAATTGGTTCTTTCAAGTAAGATATTTGTCTGTGTGAATACACAAATGAAATGCTGTTATAGCTCAGTAGGTAGAGCGCAACATCGGTAATGTTGAGGTCACGGGTTCGATTCCCGTTAGCAGCTTATAGCTGATAAGGCATCAGCTTGTAACCCCAACGCTTGAATCAGGTGGTTGGGGTTGTTTGTTAATACGTATTATATTACTGATAGGAGATGACTTTAGATGAAGCTTAGAAAGTCGGTTTCATATATTATCATATCGTTTATATGTCTTTTTATGTTTGTGGGTATATCCACTGGAACAGTTCACGCTGAGGATGTGTCTGTTACCATTGGTCTTACTCCGGATGGAAATATAGCTGTTGGTGATACGATCACAGCTACCATTATTATAAACGGTGAGAATATATCCGGTTATACTATTAATCTTGATTATACTCCGGGATTACTTCAGTATCAGTCTGAAGCCGAGAATGGAGGCTCTATAGCTATAAATGGTACTGGAGCTACAACACTTACTTATACATTTAAAGCTATTCAGGAGGGACGTGCCACTATATCTACCAGTGGTTCAAGTGTCTATGATATTGATGGAAATCCTATGACTATAGCTCATGCAGGAGCTACTGTTATGGTTGGAAATATAGCTTCTGAAGAGGATGCTATAAAAATCGGTAATGATACTTATACACTTGTTAATGAGTATCATCTTCCAAAACAGCCTGAGGGATATGAGTTATCTTATGTAAACTACAAGGATAAGGATATTTATGCCTATCAGGCGCCTGACCAGCAGATAAAGGTTGTTTGTCTGCAGAATGCTGATGGTGAGCAGAAGTGGTTTGTTTATGATGAGCAGAGCCAGAGCTTTTCTCCATTTATTCAGTATAGTCTTGATGGAGTTAGTTATGTCATAATTAATAAGCCTGAAGACGTTAAGCTTCCTGAAGGCTTTATAGAAAACAGTCTGAGTCTTGATAATGTTCAGTTTACAGCTTATACGGATGGTTCTGATTCAGGAATGTATCTTGTATATGCTTTAAATATGAGAGGTGATTCCGGCTTTTACTATTATGATACAGATGAGGGAAGTTTTACAAAATATGATTCTGTAAAACGTGTTATAGATTTTGCTACAGCAAGTTCTGCAGCAAAGGCTGAAGAAGCTTCTTCTGGAAATGAGTATGCTACTGAGGTATCTTATGCAACACCGCTTATTCCGAAGCCGGAACCTAAAAAGCCTGCTGTACAAGATGATGGTCTTGTGAGCAGAGATACTCTTAAGAAGCTTCTCACAATGATGATCCTTCTTTTTGTGATCATGTGTGTTGTAGTCATCATCCTTGTTGTTAAAAATGGAATACTTCAGAGTCAGCTGGATGACGAAGAGGATGAAGATGATACAGTTAGAAGAGCGAAAAATGATGCCAGAAAAAAATCTGATGAAGAACAGCAGGAGAAAAAGAATAATACTATAAGTCGTAATAAGAGCTATGCTGTAAATGAAGATACAGGTGAAATTCTTCTTGAAGAGGCTGAGGATAATAATTCCGGAGTAAATGTTCCTCCTGCAAAGGATATTAAGAAATCCAAGATAAAGGATGAGATGGAGAAGAAACCTTTCGGAATAGATTCTGCATTTAGTGTGGCTTCTGCTGATGAGGCTCCTCAGGGTGAAAATGTTTATCAGGAACCAGATCCTGCAGGCGATATAGTTGATCAGGAAACTGTTGAGATGATGAGACGCGAGAAAACATTTGCCGCAGAACTGGAGCATAATCAGAAATTAAATGAAAAAAATGCTGAAGAATTTGAAAATAAGCAATCTGAACAGCAAGTCGAAAAGAAGGCTAAATCAGAGCGTGAAGAGCTGATTGATACAATATTCTCAGATGATGAGGAATTTGAAAAGAGTATCAAGAAAAAGAATAGAAAAGACAGAAGAAATAAAAATAAAAAGAATAAAGATAAGAAAGCTCAGAAGGCTGCTGAAGAAGTAGCGGATAAAGCTGCTACAGAACAGGTAAAAAAGGCTGAGGATGAAGTCTGGTCTAAGCCGGAGGGTGAGCCTGAAGACACTGCTGCTTTGTCCGAAACATTAGATAGTGTTCAGTCTGAAGCAGTAGAAAAGAAAGAATCAGCTGTTCAAACTGAAAGTACGCAGAATAAAGAGGTTGCACAGAAAAAAGAGACAGAACCAGAGAAGGAACCTCAGAAGGTTGCTCTTCCCGGAGAGTTGTTAGAGGAGGAAGAATAATGAGTGAAGAAGTAGTATCAAAGAATTTTATAGAGAATATTATAGATAAGGATCTGGAAGAAGGTACATATAGTGAGATTGTTACCAGATTTCCACCGGAACCTAATGGTTATCTTCATATTGGACATGCTAAGTCTATACTTCTTAATTATGGAATAGCTAAAAAGTATGGTGGTAAGTTTAATTTCAGATTTGACGATACCAATCCTACTAAAGAAGATGAGGAATACGTTCAGTCCATTCTTGAGGATATCAAGTGGCTTGGCGCTGATTTTGGTGGCGAGGTTCTTTATGCATCAAACTATTTTGACCAGATGTATGAAGTTGCCATTAAACTTATAAAAAAAGGTAAAGCTTATGTGGATGATCTCTCGGCTGATGAGATAAGACAGTACAGAGGAACACTTACTGAGCCTGGAAAGAACAGTCCTTACAGAGACAGAAGCATAGATGAAAATCTGAAGCTCTTCGAAGAAATGAAGGACGGTGTGTATCCTGATGGTTCAAAGGTTCTTCGTGCAAAGATAGACATGGCTTCACCGAATATCAATATGCGTGACCCTATCATCTATCGTATAGCAAGAATGACACATCATAATACAGGAGATAAATGGGTTATCTATCCAATGTATGATTTTGCCCATCCCCTTGAGGATGCATTTGAAGGTATAACTCATTCTCTTTGTACTCTTGAATTTGAGGATCATAGACCTTTATATAACTGGGTTGTAGAAGAAGCAGAATTCCCTCATCCGCCAAAGCAGATAGAGTTTGCTAAGCTTTATCTTACAAATGTGGTTACAGGTAAGAGATATATCAAAAAGCTTGTTGAGGATGGTGTGGTTGATGGATGGGATGATCCAAGACTTGTTTCTCTTGCTGCACTTAGAAGAAGAGGCTTTACACCTGAATCACTTAAGACATTTATGGAACTGGTTGGTATATCCAAGTCTCAGAGCTCATGTGATTATGCTATGCTTGAGTATTGTATAAGAGAAGACCTGAAGCCAAAGGCTCCTAGATATATGGGTGTACTTAGACCGCTTAAGCTTATTATCGATAATTATCCTGAGGGACAGACAGAAGAGTTTGAGATAGAGAATAATTCTGATAATCCGGAAGCAGGTAATCGTAAGATCACATTTTCAAAAGAACTCTATATTGAACAGGATGACTTTATGGAAGAACCTCCACGTAAATATTTCAGGCTTTTCCCTGGTAATGAGGTCAGACTTAAGGGCGCTTATTTTGTAAAATGTACTGGCTTTGACAAAAATGAAGCTGGTGAGATTACTGCTGTTCATGCTACTTATGATCCTGAGACACGTTCAGGAAGTGGATTTGAGGGTAGAAAAGTTAAGGGAACCATTCACTGGGTTAATGCTGCTGATGCTGTTTCAGCTGAGGTCAGACTTTATGAAAATCTCATAGATGAGGAAAAAGGAAAGCTTAATGAGGATGGAACTCTGAACTTTAATCCGAATTCACTTGAAGTTGTAGAAGCAAAGCTTGAGGCTGCTTCAGGTGAAATGAAGCCTGGAGAACATGTTCAGTTTATCAGAAACGGCTATTTTGTTGTTGATACAAAGGATTCTACTCCAGAAAAGCTTGTTTTCAACAGGGTTGTAGGACTTAAGAGTTCTTATAAGCCTGAAGCTAAATAGATTCAGATATATTATAGAGGCAATATGAATAAAAACTTCGTTATTGATAATATAAAGGATTTTCATCTACCTCATGTTCTAGAATGCGGACAGTGCTTTCATTATGCTCGTGTAGATATGAATATTAATGAGGGTGAATATGAATATGATATTGTTGCAAAAGGAAGAACGCTTCATATCAAAGAAGAACCTGATACTGAAGGGGTCAGACTGATCTTTTATAATACAGAGAAATGGGAATATGACTCCGTATGGAAGGATTATTTTGATCTCGACAGAGATTATGGAGTGATCAAAAACGAAATCATAGAATCTGATCCGAGGCTTGAAGAGATTATTTATGTAAATAATGGAATCAGAATACTCAATCAGGATTTCTTTGAAACTCTTATTTCATTTATTATTTCCCAGAATAAACAGATACCTCAGATAAAACAGGTGGTGAGAAATCTTTCTGCTGAGCTGGGAACTAAATTTGATGTTACGATGATAGACAGGCTGAGCTCAGAATTCGATGCATTTTTTCCTACTGCTGAACAGTTATATAACGCATCTGAAGATGATATCAGAAAATCTAAATGTGGATTCAGAGCGCCTTATATAAAGGATGCTGCTACGAAAGTATATACGGGGCAGATTACTGAGCAGATGCTTTCAGAGATGAATACCCAGGATGCCAGAGAACTTCTTATGACTATTCATGGAGTTGGTGAGAAGGTGGCGAATTGTGTTCTTCTGTTTGGACTTGGAAGAAGAGATGCATTTCCGGTGGATGTCTGGATGAAACGTATATGTGAGTATCTCTATTATGATGAGGTTGATACGCCAAAAAGTATTATAGAGGCTGATGCAGCCAAGAGATTTGGTAAATACGCAGGATATGCTCAACAGTATCTGTTTATGTATGGACAAAAACATAAGATAGGAATCAAAAGATAAAACCGGTCAGAATCCGGTTTTTCTTTTTTATTAACAAAAAGGTAATAAAAAGGGTTGATTTTTATATAATAAGTGTTACAATATGATTTGTGTTAGCACTCTGATTAAATGAGTGCTAAAAGATGAAATGTTTAATATGTTATCCTTAATATATAAATTTAGGGATATTACAAAAGGAGGAATGTAAAATGACTATCAAACCATTAGGTGACAGAGTAGTTCTTAAGGCTGCTGAGAAAGAAGAGACTACAGCATCAGGAATCATCCTTACTGGTAATTCTCAGG
>CACZOE010000357.1 GCA_902782695.1 uncultured Lachnospiraceae bacterium
CGTTACATTTTTCGAAATGATGGGAAGCTGGAGTCTTGGTGATTATTTCAAAGAAGAAAGATGTAAATGGAGCTATGAGCTTCTTACAGAAGTGTTTGGTTTTGATAAGGATCATCTGGCATCTACAGTTTTTGCTGGAGATGAAAATGCTCCTAGAGATGAAGAAGGTGCTCAGTATAGAATAGCTTCTGGCTTTAAGCCTGAGAACATTTATTACCTGCCTGCAAAGGATAACTGGTGGGGACTTGAGTATGGTCCTTGTGGTCCTGACAGCGAAATGTTCTATATAGCTGATGTTCCTGATTGTGGTCCTGACTGCGGTCCTGGTTGTGACTGTGGAAAATATACAGAGCTCGGAAATGATGTATTTATGCAATATGAGAAGCATCATGATGGTCATCTGACTCCACTTAAACAGAAGAATGTAGATACAGGATGGGGACTTGAAAGAATCCTGGCATTCCTTAATGGAACCAAGGATGTTTATAAGACAGACCTTTTCTCTGATGCGATTGCATTTATTGAAAGTGCATCAGGTTCAAAGTATGAGGAAGATGAAAAGCTTACAAGGTCAATGAGAATCCTTGCTGACCATATACGTACAAGTGTTATGCTTATTGGTGATGCTGCAAAGCTTCTTCCTTCAAATGTAGGAGCTGGCTATGTGCTTCGCCGTCTTATAAGAAGAGCTGTAAGACATGGTAGAACACTTGGGCTTGGAATCGATAAGATCCTTGAGCTTGCTGCTATATATATCGATAAAGTTTATGATGACAGTTATCCACTTCTTACAAAGAATAAGGATTTCATTATTTCAGAGCTTAACAAAGAACTGGCTCGTTTTGAGAGTACTCTTGAAAATGGAATGAAGGAATTCAAGAAGATTCTGGATGAGAAGAAGGAAAGCGCTGATAAGGCAGGAATCACAGGTGATGAAGCTTTCTATCTCTATGATACATTTGGATTCCCTCTTGAGCTTACTGTTGAGATGGCAGGTGAGGAAGGTATAGCTGTTGATGAGAAGGGCTTTGACACAGCTATGGAAGCTGCTAAGCAGAGAGCCAGAGAAAACCAGAACTTCTCACAGAGTCTTGTGGCTGGTGATGATATATTTGCTTCACTTAGTGATGATGTTGTTACTGAGTTTACAGGTTATGACAGTTTAGAGGATGAAAGTGAGATAGCTGCTTTAGCCGGAGAAGAGGCTATGGCTGACAGTCTTTCAGAAGGATCTAAGGGAACTATAATTACATTAAAGACTCCGTTCTACGCTACTATGGGTGGACAGACAGGTGATACAGGATTTATAGAGACTGCTGGTGGTACATTTAAGGTAGAAGACACTTCCAAGCTTAAGGGTGGACGTGTTGCTCATACCGGTGTTGTAATCAGTGGAACTATCAGTGCCGGCGAAAAGGCTGCTATGAAGGTTGATAAGGAGAGACGTTCAAGCATCTGCAAGAACCACTCAGCAACACACCTTCTTCAGAAAGCTCTTAAGACTGTTCTCGGAGATCATGTTGAGCAGGCTGGTTCACTAGTTGAGCCTGGCAGACTTCGTTTTGACTTTTCTCATAATCAGGCTATGACAGCTGAGGAAATCAAAAAGGTTGAAGAAATCGTTAATAGGGAAATAGGTGAAGACCTGAAGGTTAATACTCAGGTGATGTCACTTGAAGATGCAAAGAAGACCGGAGCTATGGCGCTCTTTGGTGAGAAATACGGCGAAGAGGTTCGTGTGGTAAATATGGGTGACTGGTCTATCGAGCTCTGTGGTGGTACCCATGTTCCTCATACAAGCGTGATTGGTACATTTAAGATAGTTTCTGAGCAGGGGATAGCTGCTGGCGTCAGACGTATAGAGGCTCTTACAGCTGATGGAGCTGCTGCATACTATGCTGATATAGAAGCAAGACTTATAGAGGCTGCTAAGACAGCTAAGACTGAGCCTATGAAGCTGACAGAGAAGATAGCTTCCCTTATGGAAGAAATCAAAGCTCTTCAGTCAGAAAACCAGAGCCTTAAGGATAAGATGGCTAAGGCTGCTGCTTCATCTGCAGAGGATGCAGTTGTAGAAGTTGGAGATATTAAGGTTCTTCCTATGGCGGTTCAGGGTGTTGATCCAAATGCTCTTAGAAACCTTGGTGATGAATATAAGGCTAAGCTTGGAAAGTCTGTAGTTATTATGGCTTCTGATCTTGGAGGAAAAGTAAGCCTTGTAGTTATGGCTTCTGATGATGCTGTAGCTGACGGCGTACATGCTGGAAATATCATCAAAACTATCGCTCCAATCGTTGGCGGTGGCGGTGGCGGCCGTCCCAATATGGCTCAGGCCGGTGGTAAAGATGCATCAAAGATAAGTGATGCACTTAACGCTGGTGTTGATGAAGTTAAAAAGCAGGTTGGATAATTTAAATCAATATTGATTTTTAAGTGATTAATTGACCGACACTAAAAATCTTTTCTTGACAAGTGTTTCAAGTATGATATAATGTACTTCGCGTGTTTGTTTGAAAAATATTTGAACACGACGATTTTATTCCCTAAACGAAGGGAGGGTAGATAGAATGTCAAGTGTAGTAGTAAAAGAAAATGAGACTCTCGACAGTGCACTTCGTAGATTTAAGCGTAATTGTGCTAAGGCTGGTATCCAGCAGGAGATTCGTAAGAGAGAGCACTATGAGAAGCCATCGGTTAGACGTAAGAAGAAGTCTGAGGCTGCTAGAAAGCGTAAGTATAAGTAATCAATTGTGATTATATGCATTTTAATTCGCCACGGAAAATAATCCGTGGCGTTTTTAAATCAACAGTGTTAAAATGAGTCAGTGGGTGTTTTTATGAATCAGCCCATTGACTCATTTTTTCATTTAGATTAGATTTAGGAAGGAAATGTTATGGATCCAAGAAGTTCAAACAGACAGAAAGTAACAACCGGTAATTCCAAGGGTGTTCATCGTCGTGGTGAAGGACTGGGAACCGGTCCTGTTGGAAGACAGGATACTTACAGTGGAAGAATCTCCTCAGGTACAGGAGGACGTGCTGCTAAAATTGGTGGCGGCTCGGGTACGCTTATAATTATCATCATTATTATTTTCATGGTGATGAGAGGTGGTGGTTCAGGAAGCAGTACTAATACAGGTACAGGAACCAGTACAAGTACAGGAACCGGAACATCTCAGAGTGTGAGTCTTACGCCAAGTACCGGTACTAGTGGAGTTGGTTCAGGCGCAAGTACAACCTCCTTCGGAGATGTGACTAGTCTTTTTGGTGGTTTTTCAGGTGGACAGACAACGGCCGGATGGCAGGGTGGTCTGAATAATACTGAGAAACTCAATAAAGAGGTATCTGAAAAGGCTAGAGAAAAGAGAACTCAGATTCTTGGTGGTGGTAAAGATGTGATCACCATTATGGTATATATGTGTGGAACCGATCTGGAATCCAGGGGCGGAATGGCTTCAAATGATATACGTGAGATGGCTGCCGCAAATATACCTGATAACGTAAATCTTATCCTTTATACAGGTGGATGTACTAACTGGAAGACACAGGGTATCAGTACCAGTACAAATCAGATATACAGAGTTCATTCAGGAAAGATTGAACAGCTGGTGGATAATGATGGCGACAAGGTTATGACTGATCCTGCCACACTTACCGGCTTTATCAAATATTGTTCAAGCAATTACCCTGCTAATAGACAATTCCTGATTTTCTGGGATCATGGCGGCGGAACACTTAGTGGATACGGCTATGATGAGAAACATAAATCTTCAGGCTCCATGAATCTTACTATGATAAATAAGGCTCTTAGTGATGCAGGTCAGACTTTTGATTTTATCGGTTTTGATGCCTGCCTTATGGCAACACTTGAAACAGCAATACTTTGTGATAAATATGCAGATTACCTTATAGGTTCTGAAGAAACAGAACCTGGTGTAGGCTGGTATTATACAAAATGGCTTAATGATCTGGCATCAGATACAAGTGCTCCTACTATTCAGATTGGTAAGAGTATAGTTGATGGATTTGTAGATGAATGTAACAGAGTCTGCAGAGGTCAGAAGACTACTCTTTCAGTTATAGATCTGGCTGAATTCTCTCAGACAGTTCCGGAGAAACTGATTGCATTTTCAAAGACTTCAACAGATAAGCTTAAGGGTGAATATAAGTCTGTAGCAGATGCCCGTGCGGGATCTAGAGAATTTTCAACTTCTTCGGGTATTGATCAGATAGATCTTGTTAATTTTGCTAATTCTGTAGGAACCAATGAAGGAAAAGAATTAAGTGAAACTATAATGGAAGCTGTTAAGTATAACCGTACTTCTTCTTCCATGACAAATGCATATGGTGTATCAATATATTTCCCTCGTAAGAGACCTAACAAGGTTGACACAGCTGCATCTATAAATAGTGCCATAGGTGTAGATAATGAGTACAACCAGTTCATGAAAGCTTTTGCCGGTCTTGAAACCTCTGGTCAGATATCTGCAGGTGGACAGGGCAGTGCTTATGGTTCTCTCTTTGGTGGCTCTGACTCTTCAGCAACTACATCAGGTGCAGATGCAATTGGTGTACTTCTGAATGCATTTCTTTCAGGTGGAAGAAGCGTTGAGGGAATAGATAGAGATGCAACCCAGTTTATGGATGATGAATCAGCATTTAATGTTGATGAAGCAGCCAGCTATATAGCAGATAACCAGTTCGATCCTTCAGCAATGAAGTGGGATACTGAGAGTGATGGTACACATACTATGACTCTTACAAAAGATCAGTGGGAACTGATACAGAGTCTTCAGGTAAATCTGTTTGTCGATGATGGAAGTGGTTATGTGGATATGGGACTTGATAATCTCTATTATTTCACAGAAGATGGAAAGCTTATTGGTGATACAGATAATACCTGGTTCTCAATAGATGGACAGCCTGTAGCTTTCTACTATGAAGATACTACAACCGTAGGAGAAGGAGAAAATGAAGATACTATAGTTCAGGCCAGAGTTCCTGCTATGGTAGATGGTCAGAAATGTAATCTTATCATTATTTTTGATAATGAGCATCCTGGTGGATATATTGCCGGAGCAAGATATGATTATAGTGATGATCTGGATGAAATCGGAGTCGATGATGTTTCTGATATGACTATAGCAAAGGGTGTGACAGAAATCGAAGAGGGTGCAAAGATTGATTTCGTTTGTGATTATTATGATTATGATCAGGTTTATCAGGACAGCTATAAATTAGGTGACCAGATAACCTATTCAAAGGATCTTGTTCTCAGCTATGAAGATGTAAAAGCACCGTCCAAAGTTACCTATCTGCTTACAGATATTTATAATGCAGAATACTGGACACCTGCTATTGATCAGCAGTAATGAGATTTAATGATTCAAGAAGGATTGTATCCTTCTTGAGTTGTTATATAAAAAGTGTTTATTGATCAGAATTTTCTGTTTTCTGAATCATGGGGGACGTAACCTGTTAACTGGATATATGATTATGGAGAGGAAAATGAAAACAAAAAATCTGTAGTAGTATCTTTAGCTTTGGCAATATCCCTTAGTGTTTCGAACCTTTGGGGTGTTGGTAATTAAATCAGTACTGTCCATGCTGCTGACAAGATAAATGTCAGTTCCTGGGAAGAACTTAAAAGTGCTGTTGAGGATGATTCTGTGACTGAGGCCGATATAGTGATTGCTGATGATTTTATAGGTCCAAGGAACAGAAAATCCATTAATGTGACTGCAGGAAAAACGGTCACTGTGGACCTGAATGGTAAAATTATTGATCGTGGTGTCGTTGAAGACGACATAAATGGTGTTATAAGAGGATGTGAGGCATCACTTTTTGAGGTTTATGGAAATCTTACAGTAAATGATTCATCTGACCCTCAAAATGATAAGGAACTAAGAAGGGCAAGAGTATCAAGCTTAAAGCTAAGATCAAGGCTAAAGGTAAAGGTTCCTGTTACGTATATGCATATGCACAAAACGGAGTATATGAACGTGTAAAAGTTACTGTTAAATAATATTATGACATAAGTGTCAAAAGTCAAAATGCGTTCCTGCTTGCAGGAAAAGCATGTTGACCTTATGACA
>CACZOE010000358.1 GCA_902782695.1 uncultured Lachnospiraceae bacterium
AAAAAGTTTTGGAAATCGGGATATAGAGGCACTTAGAGCCGGTAAAGGACAGGTATACGAGGATTGGAAGAGTGCTTACCGAGACATGGTTAAGTGGTATAGCAATTTTGTAGGTGAAGATGATAATATTCACTATTCGTTGATATATATTGATGAGGATGATATTCCGGAGTTGGTATGTGGCAGAGACGGTTACTATGTGTCGGTCTATACATTCTATCAGCATGGTGTTGCTACATTAATGGATGCGTGGCCTTATGGAGCAGGAGGTAATTCCGGATACTCTTATTCTGATCATCAGAATATTATAAAAAATGAAAATAGTGATATGGCAGGAGAGATTCATTATACCACGTACTATAAAGTGTATGATGGTGAAGTTGTGGATTATGATTATTCGTTATGTAAGGCCATGTTTGATTATAAAACATATGGTTATGATTGGGACAATACGTGGGAGAATACAGGAATTCAGCAAGATTATTTCTATAGGATGATACCTGGTTCAGAAGAATTGACAGAAATCACGAAAGAAGAATATGAAGGACTCATGATTTCTGCAAATGATTCTATCATAGGAGATAAAACAAAAGAGGAAATGTTGGATGCACTGAAATAGCAGGTGAGAAAAATGAAACTAACGCATAAATCGTCAGTAAAAATATATAGATATTTATTGTTATCATTAATTATTCTAATGGGCATTTTGTTCTCGAATGGTAGTGGTTCAGTTATGAGTTCAGCTGCTGAGGGGACTATATATATTGAACCTGTTGACAATGTATGGCATTCATCTCTGACAATCAATGTCGCTGTATCAGATCAAAATGTTTTATCAGGTGCCTCAATTCTTGTAGCTACTGGAACAGATCAATCAAGTTATATTCCTGATTCATTTGGAAAGCTTTCTGCTAAAGTTAATGATTCAGAAACAGAGGCTGGAACAACGGTTACATTTAAGATTAAGGATAATAATGGAAAGGTAAGTGAGCAGTGTTCAGCAGTATATCTGGTTGATGGACAGGCTCCTACAGCAACTCTTACTATCGATGGAAAAGACGCTGAGACAGTTAGCGGAGTACTTTCAAGTGATCCTAAGATAGAGTTTTCTGCTACAGAGGCAGGTGCCAGTGGATTTGCTGACGATGGTATTAATCTCACCATCTCTGATGGAAGTACTACAAAAAC
This sequence comes from uncultured Lachnospiraceae bacterium, assembly GCA_902782695.1. GTDB lineage: Bacteria > Bacillota > Clostridia > Lachnospirales > Lachnospiraceae > Eubacterium_Q. The sequence continues at coordinate 1,189 of CACZOE010000358.1, forward strand.
TATCACAGATTTAACGCTTACTGGAAAGAAGTTCAGTGAATTATTTGGAGCAAAGCTTGATGCTGCTAAGGAATATACAGTAACCTTTACAGTAAAGGATAAGGCTGGAAATTCAGATACAAAGACAACTACATTTAAGATAGATGACAGCAATCCTGTTATAACAGGATCTATAGAGAATACACCTGTAAAGAGTGAATTCCCTGCATATTTCAAAGAGAATGTAACAGTCAATGTTACTATTACAGACTCTAGTCATAAACAGTCAAATATTTTGATATCCGGAACGGGCAGTGAGAACATAAATGCTGAATGGACAAAGACAAGTACAGGTTATACAGGTGTTCTTACCGCCACTACAGAGGGTGTTTATGATCTTGCAGTAAAGGCTACTAATATTGAAGGCAAAACCGGTTCTTGGAAGGTGAGCTTCACTATAGATAAGAAAAAACCTGTTATATCAACTTATATTGATCATAAATCTTACACGGGAAACAAAGGGGCATATTCTGATACGGTTTATATCAGTATAGATGTAAATGATGATAATGAAGATACTTCTGATGTGGCTACAACCATAAATTTTATGGATTTTTCCGGAAATGTGACTACAGGGGTAAAGAAAGGTAAGACTCCTTTTATTATAAGTAAGGAAGGCAATTATTCTATAACATATACAGTTGTAGACAAGGCTGGAAATGTGGCAAATGACACCATTGGTTTCACTATAGATGGTACAAAGCCACGAACGGTTATTGATATTATTACTAAGTATTATTTGCGTGAAGGTTACTTCAATCAGTCATCGGTAGATATGATACTGGAGGTTTATGATTCTACTGTGGTACCTGAAAACATACTGGTTACAGATAACTCTCAACCAGTGACGGTTGTGTGGTCAAAATCTGCAGGTAAGCTTACGGCATCTTATTCGGTAGTTTCTGAAGGATCACATGTGATAGTATTATATGCTTTAGATAATTCAGGCAATTCAGAGAGCGTTAAAAAGGAATTCATGATAGATAGAATTGTAGTAAATCCTGAAAAACAAGATGAGCAAGTAGATGTATCTGATTCA
>CACZOE010000359.1 GCA_902782695.1 uncultured Lachnospiraceae bacterium
CTTGAAATGCTCGTTAAGATCATTAATTCTTGCTGTAAGAATTGCAATCTGAACCTCAGGAGAACCTGTGTCATTAGCACTTGTTCCATACTTTGCAGCTATCTCAGCCTTTTGTTCTTTAGTAATCATTATTATTACCTCCTTATAATATATAAGCCTGACACCGGGTAACGGTCGGAGTGATCCGTGTACTCAGTATCGGTCGAAATCATGTGTATTCTAATATATGAACCCGTTTATGTCAAGGAAGATTTATTAACAAGTATAAGGTCCGCTATAGTAAGGGCCGTCATCGCTTCTACTACCACCACTGCCCTTGGAGCTATTATAGGATCATGTCTTCCCTTTATCTCTATCTCAGTATCTCTTCCGTCTGTTGTAACAGTCTTTTGTTTTCTGAATATGGATGGAGTAGGCTTAAACGCTGCTCTCAGGATTATATCAGAACCATCTGACATACCACCAAGTATTCCTCCCGAGTGATTAGTCTTCTTCTTCACTTCCCCATTTTCCATATAAAATTCATCATTATTCTTTGAACCGGTAGCTTTTACGACATCAAATCCATCACCGATTTCTACCGCTTTAACAGCGCCGATAGACATAATGGCATAGGCAAGTCTTGCATCAAGCTTATCAAATACAGGTTCGCCAATTCCAGCAGGCATACCTGTTACTATACACTCAACCATAGCACCGCTTGAATCTTTATTCTGAATCAGTTTATCCAGATAATCAGAAGCCGCCACATAAGCTGTATGATCAGGCATATAGAGAGGATTTTTTAATATCTCACCCTTGTCAAATCTATCCCTGTCTATACTAATATCACCGATCTGAGACACATAAGCATATATCTCAACACCGTATTCTTCAAGAATACTCATAGCCACCGCACCGGCTGCCACTCTTCCAATAGTTTCTCGTCCTGAGCTACGTCCACCACCGCGATAATCTCTGAAACCGTATTTTGCATTAAATGTATAATCTGCATGTCCCGGTCTGAAAACATCCTTTATGTTTGAATAATCAGCCGAATGATGCGATGTATTTTCCACCATCAGAGAAATCGGAGTTCCTGTAGTTTTCCCCTCAAAAACACCCGAAAGAATTTTAACAGTATCAGACTCAGCTCTTTTCGTCGAATACTCAGACTGTCCCGGCTTACGTCTGTCAAGATACTTCTGAATGTATTCTTCCGAAATAGCAAGTCCAGCCGGGCAGCCATCAATAACTGCTCCTACTGCCGCACCATGAGACTCTCCCCAGGTTGAAACCTTTAATAATTTTCCATATATTGAACCTGACATTTTATATCTCCTGTAAGCAAAAAGCCCGGAAAGCTTCCGGGCTTATGCATGTTTAATTTCTGCTCTTGGATGAGCTTTATCATATACTTCCTTAAGCTTACTTGATTTACCTTTTAGATATACCTGAGTTGTGGATATATCTGAATGACCCAGCATTTCCTGAAGGCTTGCCAGATCAGCGCCGTTACTTACCATATGTGTTGCAAATGAATGTCTTATCATATGCGGTGTAATGTCTTTATCGATTCCAGCTTTCTTTGCATATGCTTTAAGCAGCTTCCAGAATCCCTGTCTTGACATTTCATCACCCTTTACATTTGTGAAAAGATATTCAGAACCCGCACACATACTTGGTCTGACATCAGACAGATACCTGGTAAGTGCATACTTGGCAGCATTCTCTATAGGAATGATTCTGCTCTTTGTTCTGTCATGACATTCTATATAACTAAGTGAAAGATTCAGATCCGATATTTTAAGCGATATCAGTTCGCTTACTCTAAGTCCTGTAGCATACAGGAGTTCAAGCATTGCTTTATCTCTTATCTCTTTCGGAGTATCACCAGAAGGCTGATCCAGAAGAAGACTTACTTCTTCAATGGTCAGAGTTTCCGGAATCTTCTTCTCAACCTTTGGAGGCTTTATACCCTCAGTTGGATTTCCGGTTACCTCTCCATTTTCAAGAAGATACAAAAAGAAAGATCTTATACTTGCAATACTTCTTGAAACGGTTGCCGAACTCATCTTCGAATTTTCCATGTATAAAACATAAGACCGAATCGAAGTGGATGTAACGTCCTTCACATTTTCTGTACCGTTCTCTTTCAGAAAGTTACTCATTTTCATAAGATCTCTTCTGTATGACTGAACAGTATTCAGACTGCTCTTCTTAACAGCAGTTAAATACTCGATGTATTTTTCAATAGATTGTTCCACTTATACCTTACCCGCCACATTAATACTTTTGTTACAAAACCAAACTATTGTTACAAAGCGATAGTGATATTAGTATAGTGATAAATTTACATAAAATCAACATAAAATTTTATGTCAAACACCCCGCAACGCTAGTGTTTATAAGGATTTACGCAAAATAATGTGCCTGGTCTGGTTAACTATAACTAAATCTTGTAGAAAAAAATTTTAAAAATTTTTTTAATTTTTAGTTTACGTTTTTAACATAAAGTAGTTAAAGAAAATGTAACAGTTATGTAACCGGTGTTTTCATATGTCCATATGCAAGTATAGCAATAATGGTCTTGCTGTCGTTGATCTTGCCAGCCTTTATATATTCCACTGCCTCCTCATAAGAAAGCCTTAAAATATCTATATATTCATCCGCATCTCTTTCGATATGTCCCTTCTTCAGGTCAGTACCAATATATACCGCAGTCCTTTCACTAAAAAGTCCCACTGCTGCTATAATATAATTTATAAAATACATCTTTCCAGGGATAAGTCCTGTCTCTTCCTCCGCCTCTCTTACGGCACATTTATAAAATGGGCAGTCCGGTGTCTCGAAAAACTTTCTATCCTTAATGTCGGCTTTACCAACCGACTCAAAATCAGCTATTTCTGCACAGCCTGCAGGAATCTCTATATCATAATCACGGATGCAGTTGCGATATTGTCTGACAAAGATAAGTTTTTCATCTTCATCTACAAGAAGCACTCCCGAACCATTCTTATTCTCAACAAAATCATAATACAGCTCCTGCCCATCAGGTGAAACAAGGGTATCCTCATAAACCTTTACACGGTGAGCTTTATATTTTAATTCTCTGTTTTTGAATTCCAATTTATCTCTCCTGTTATTTAGATTAATATTCTATAAAGTAAAAAAACACCACCTGCTCTCATAAGAGAAACAGGTGGTTTCACTTCTCATCGTTACCTTGTAACTGATACGTTACTTTACTTAGCGTAATCAGTAACTCTGGATTCGCGGATAAGGCTTACTTTTATCTGACCTGGATATTCAAGCTCATCTTCAATCTGCTTGGATATATTTCTAGCCAGAAGAACCATATCTGCATCACTAATCTTGTCAGGAACAACTGCAACCCTGATCTCTCTACCTGCCTGAATAGCAAAGGATTTATCTACACCCTCGAAACCATTAGCTATTTCTTCCAGCTTTGTAAGTCTGGTAGTATAGGTATCAAGAGTTTCTCTTCTAGCACCCGGACGAGCAGCTGAAATAGCATCAGCAGCCTGAACAATGCATGCTATAAGGGATTCCGCCTCACAATCCCCATGATGTGAAGCAACCGAATTGATAACAACA
>CACZOE010000360.1 GCA_902782695.1 uncultured Lachnospiraceae bacterium
CGTGTTCTGTTACAATAAATAGCTGTTTTCGGACGAAAAAGGCGCCTATAAGTATTTCTACTTATAGACACCTTACCGCTGTTCTTATTATTTAGCTATCTTGTCAGAATCGTTATCTGTATTAAATGCATTTGCCTCAACATAAATCATCATCTTGTTATAAATGATCACACTTGCTACAAGCATTTCTACTCCGGCGAGATACAGAAATATCTTCCATGCTATCACTTATTCATAAGAGCAATCATCTTTTCAAAATCATACTCTCTTATAACCTCAGCATCTGAAAGCTTCTCATCTCCTTCCAGGCTCTTGTCGGTAACAATAACATCAGCTTCTGACATATCATCCACAATCTCTGTTGCCATCATTTCAAAGATAGAAGCTACATTTATTACATCTGTCACATGGAAGTAGTCAGTTATGAAACTCATATCTGTAGTTCCTGCAACTGCAGCTGAGCTGTCTCTTGCCATGTTCAGCCAGATGAAATCATTTGTTTCAAGATCTACTCCAAACAGATAAGCAAACATGCTGTCTGAATCGATCATAAATGCCGACTTAACAGTCTTTGGTTCATATACAGCACCTGAATCCTCAGTATCTCTAACCATATAACCGGCCTTACAGAAGCACCTGTTAAATGGCACCCTGGAATAAACATTATCGCAGAATATAAGGTATCTCATATCAGGATACATCTCTCTGAACTTCTCAGTATCGATATCGAAGTACTCTGAACCACCATTAAATCCGCTTGTTTCATCTCCTGAGTAGGTTATGGCATCAGACTGTCTTCCAGCCATAGTTCTCCATGAGAATTCTGTACGACTTCCATCCTTATCTATTCCGAATACGGAAAGATCTATATCATTTACCTTTTCCCAGTAAGTAAAGGCACGAAGCTTCTTAGCTTCTCCTATATGAATACGAGAACCTCTTGTGAGAACTCCGAATCCGCCCTGGGAAGTATTTTCCTGAACAGGAAGTGCATAATTCTTCATATCAGGATCTATATAAACCTTATCAAGCCTGCCCTTCAGAATGTCCTTAAGATTCTTCATCATCCTTTCTGTCAGCATTTCTGCCTGACCTTCTGTGATATGAGAACGTCTCTTCTTAATCTCATCAGGAGTTTCTGTATGGACTCTGAGCTGATTATACTTAGTAAACTTAAATGTTCTGACAGCATTCCTCTCTGAATAGTTTGAATATTCCATCAGAAGCTGGATAAGAACGATCACATTCTTGGTATCTATGCAGTCAATAACATATTCCATATCCTTTAGCGTGCTGCATCTGCTTATGATATAGTTCATATTTCTGAGCACTGTAGCCGAACCCTTACCATTCTTAAGGGCATCCACAGCCGCCTTTACATTCTTTTCTGTCATAGCTCTTTCGAAGTCAGAAAAAACAGAATTATTCTCTCTGCCTCTCATGGCATCCACAAAGCTCTGTGCCTCCGTAGTTGCAGCCTTATAATGAATATGATGAAGCAGTCCGTTCCATGCCTTCTTCTTCTCGAAGCAGGTTCTGATGTCACATCGACCGGAAGTGAACATGCTGTTTATCAGAGATGTTATAAACTTTCTATCCTGATTCTTCAGATTCAGCTTATAAATGTTCCTGTTATCATATTCTCTATAATTCAGCTCATCCACGAGCTTTATGATATCGGAAAGCACGATATACTCTGCAAATCTTGTATCACGGGTATCAAGCAGAAGCTTTACTGCTGTATTCTTCGATGCAATATCCTGGATTTTTACATCATATTCTATAACAAATGACTTAACCAGCTCATACTGCTCATCACTGAGTGGTCTTGTGCCTGCAAGTAAATCCTGAACCACTTCAGTAAGAATACATACCGCATCTTCATCTGTTATGATAGAAAAATCCTTTATATCGGCATTTTCCTTGAATGCAGTTCTTTCAAAATTCTCTTCAAAAAGAGAATGTCCTGCTTCGGAGAAATTACCGAAGCCATATGTGATTGTGTAGTGAACCATCTGGTCAAAGAGAAGCTGATCAGATGAAAGCTCTCTCACAGTCTGGGGAAATCCTCTATAAAATGGCTCAGGAACATTTTCGCCCAGGCGCTCTGCGGCAAACCTGATCATATAATCCCGAACCAGCTTTTCGCCCTCTATGATTCTGATATTAAAAAGATTTGCCAGAGCAAACATAGTCTCAAACTGATTATCAATTCTGTCAGCATCCCCCTCGCTCACAAGGTAATGCTTTTCAAATAAATAGTTCTTGTAAATATTCTTCATTTCTTTTACCTACCTTTCGAATTAATATTGCCGAACTTGTTTTGATCTATAATCCCTCATGAAGTAAGTCCGACTAGCTATTCAAGGTGTATACACTTTTATCATGTCACTATTTTCGGATTCGAACCGACAAAGCCACCTGTAGAAGTAAGTGACATTAGCTGTGTAAAATAACGATTCACTTTATGAATCGAATATAATAATGGCGATATTGGTACATTTCTTGGCGCTCTACCAACTGAGCTACAGCCTCATTTGAGGCTGGCGGGACTCGAACCCGCGACATCCCGATTAGAAGTCGATAGAAGTAAATATACCTAGCTGCCAATTATTATGCTGTCTTACGAATATCTGAATTCTCCTGAAATACGAGAATATCCTCTATTGATACCTCAAATACTGCAGAAAGAACTACCAGATTATCGATGGTTGGCATTGCCACACCCTGCTGCCACTTGTAAATAGCCTGAGGCGTACCAAATCCAAAAATGTCCTGAAGGTCTCTTACTGTAAGTCCTGCCTGCTTACGAAGCTGAGCGATGTTCTTACCAGTACCGACCATGTCTATAACTGGAATCATATCCATCATGTCCTCCTATTCCGGCTCTGAGGATGA
>CACZOE010000361.1 GCA_902782695.1 uncultured Lachnospiraceae bacterium
ACTGAAAACAATCTGATAGAGTCCGCTCTTGAGTATTCACTTCTTGATGTAATCAATAACGCTTCTACAAATATATCTTCAACTCTTCCCACACTTTCAGCCAGAATCGCATCCGGAATGCTGGCCTCCAATACCAGCCTTTATATAACCTATGATTCCAATATAGTATTTACCTCAAATGCAGAAGATTCTGTTCCCACAAGAAATCTGACCACAGCAGATTCTTTTGGAAAGAAATACCAGCTGACGAATGAAAATGGAAAGATCTATATCTATGTTATATCTTCCGTTTATATAGATGAAAAGATAATAAATATAATCACTAAAAGAAATATCACCGGGACTATGTCCATGATCAATAATAACATTTCCCTTTTCAGATTCTTTACAGTGGTTATTCTCCTTATATCCAGCCTGATAGTTTATTTCACAAGTATGCTGCTGACAAGACCTCTGGAAAAGCTGAATACAGTTACGGACAAATTCGCCCAGGGAAGTTTTACTACCAGAAGTGACGTGGCAACCCGGGATGAGATTGGGCTTCTTTCTGACAAATTTAATCATATGGCTGATTCTGTTGAGAATCATATAGATGAGCTCAGTGATATGATCCACCGTCGTGATCAGTTCGTTGCGGACTTCACCCACGAGATAAAAACTCCGATGACTACCATAATAGGGTATGCTGATACCATCCGCTCCGTAGAGCTCTCACGTGAGGAGGAAGTTCAGGCAGCCAGCTATATATTTTCTGAGGGCAAACGTTTGGAAACTATGTCTTCCCACCTGTTCGACCTTATTTATCTCAAGGATGGAAAGATACCCAGAGCTCTGGTAAGTACCCAGGCTCTGGCCGAAAATGTTATCGCAACGATTCTTCCCGCTCTTGATAAGGCAGAGATCACACTTGAATCGTCCTTTGAAAATGCAAATATCATCTGCGACAGTTCACTTATAAAAACTGTTTTTATTAATCTGCTGGATAATGCGAGAAAAGCTTCCTCTCCTGGAAGCACAATATCCTTTACCGGTCAGATACTAAAGGATGAAATTGGAAATCCCCGTTCCTATCTCTATGTGGTAGAGGATCATGGAATAGGTATAGCCAAGGAGGATATCGATAAGCTCTGCGATGAATTCTTCATGGTAGATAAATCCCGCTCCAGAAAAGAGGGCGGAGCCGGTCTCGGAATGTCCCTTGTTTCAACTATACTTAAAGAACATGATGGTGTTTTGAAGATAGACAGTGAACTGGGAGTTGGAACCAAAATGTCAGTTATTTTACCAGACTGCAGTAAAGCAGAGGAATATTAGGATAAAAATATGAAATTACAGCTTGCGAAAAACATAATACTTATAGTTCTTGCCGTACTGATAACAGTAGGCGCTGTCTGGCTGCCCGGATATCTGATGAAGAGAAATAATGATGCTATGCTTTCCGGTATCAAGGACGTTCCAGCTGAGTACTACAGCGGTCCTTCTGAGGCCATAATAAAGAATGCCTCTAAGCAGCTCAACTATGAACAGTGTCTGCAGCTGATACTCGGAATCTGGGAAAGCACTACATCGGAAACCAATGAAGAATTCTGTAATATAAATGAATTTGGAATCAAAACTATATTAACCCTCAGAATAGAAGACCTTTATGCCAGACATCTGTATCCTGTTTCACTTTCAACGGGTATTGATAAATGGTATTCATGGTCTGCCACTCCTTACAGAGCAGTAGATACCACTTTCCAGACCTACGCTGCCGTATACTGGGATATCCGATTCTTCAAGTATGACGGAACTGAAAAGCATCGATTCATAGTTACAGAATCTGGAGATATTCTCTACGCAGAGGCTCGTTTTGATGATGCAGAAGTAATGAAGAATTTTAAAGAGAATCCCAAGAACAGTTCTTATCTGTTCTACTACTATGGTGAAAACCAGGATACTATTCAGAATAAGGATTCTCTCAGAGTTATCAGCCATGATTCTAAGATAACTTCTTACGTTACCAGCACTGCCAGTGATGCTGCAATAAAAAAACTGGACACAGCAGCTGCATCCAGTTTCATAGACGATTTTCAGGCATTTACCCCTGATAATGTTTATTATATATCCCAGTCAACAAGCTCTAACAAACCGATGGAATATCTGGTTTCCTATCAGAAAACCGATGATTCCTATCGTATACTGCTCCTGCCAAAGGAATAAGTACAAGTCTTCTAGCGTTAGAACATCCTAGTATGCTCTTCCGAAGTAAACCATCTTCTTTGCAGGCTTACCACAACATACACATACATCACTGAGATTTTCCTGTTCAAAAGGCATACATCTGGTGGAAGCACCTGTTTCAGCCTTGATGTTCTCTTCACACTCAGTTTCACCGCACCACATAGCCTTAATGAAACCAGGTCTGTTCTCTATGGTATCCTTGAATTCATCCCAGCTTGTTGCTGTATAGGTATGAGAATCTCTGTGGGCACGTGCAGTCTCAAGCATATCCTTCTGAATAGTATCAAGAAGTTCTGCTACCTTTCCTTCAAGCTCATCCAGAGAAACTGTGATCTTCTCTCCGGTATCACGTCTTACAACTACGCACTGGTTATTCTCTATATCACGAGGTCCTATCTCTACTCTGAGCGGAATTCCTCTCATCTCACATTCAGCAAATTTAAATCCAGGTGATTTATCTGTAGCATCAACCTTAACTCTTGCTACTGCACTGAGCTTTTCTCTGATTTCCTCAGCCTTATCCAGAACACCTTCCTTCTTCTGCTGGATAGGAACGATCATTACCTGTACAGGTGCAACTCTTGGTGGAAGCTTGAGTCCGTTATCATCTCCATGAACCAT
>CACZOE010000362.1 GCA_902782695.1 uncultured Lachnospiraceae bacterium
ATATGCCTGCAGAAATACACTTCAGTTCTTCACCATTCCTATCGGACTTTTGTTTGGTGGTTTTATGGTGGACGAGGTATGTGAGCCGATCATGAGTAGAAGTGGCAGAGTGCTGGAGTTTCTTTTCGGAGCTGGAAAGGGCTCCGGGGCAGCGATGATGATGTTTATTCTCGGAGTTATGGGAACAGTAATGTGTCTCGTGTTCGGAAACAAACTAAAGAAGTATAAGTATTCAGAATGATGTGTAGTTCTAATATAATAAAAAAGCAAGGTGAGTAACCTTGCTTTTTTATGTGCCTGGTAGAGCACGTTTAGTTCTTATATTTGTCTATAATTTTAGCCACTATTGAATAATAGTTTGCCAGGTATTCGCCCATTTCATAGGATATATCAGTGAGGTCATATAATACACTTCCAAAAACCTTTTCACGAAAATACAGAGGCATAAGAATCATGACTGCTTTTTTATCTGTAATGAATTTATTGTCATATATCTGATCGATGGTTATAGGTTGTTCTTCAGCCGGAACATTTGTGATAACGCCATCATTCATAGCTGTTTTTATATTTAGGTGTTCAGGAACAGTAAATGGCTCACCGTTATTATGTATCACAGGTGTATCGTATATATAAACGTATGCATTTTTAATTCCAAAACCTGAAAGACTCTTAGTTATCTCTGAATAGTCATCATCACTATAGGTTTCATGATGAAGCATTTCCTCAACCATTGATTTAAGAGTAAAGAGGTATTCGTCCTTCTTATCATCCTGATCTTCTGCTTTAAAAAGAGTTCTGACAATTCTTTCCATTATGGCAGAGAAGGTTTCATGTGCCTGACATTTTCGTTCATAGTTAGTGAAGTTATTCAGGGCTGCTGTCTGTACACGTTCTGCATAAGCGAGAAGCACATCAACATCAGTGTATTTGAGTGGCTCAAGATTAAAGAATTCATCCACCTTCTGTTTAAGGAAATTTACTCTTTCAAAAGAGTAATCCTTGGAATTGATATAGTCTATGATGATGGTCATAACTGTTTTGAACATAATGATAAGTTCAAAATTTTCTTTATAGCTCTTACTATCAAACTTGTAAAAGATGCGTGAGAAGTATTCGTCAAGATTCTGTTTATCCAGTATAGTCTGATCTGTATTCTCCTTGTCTAGAAGAGAACCAAAAGAATCTCTCAGGATAAATCTGGTTGGAATAGTGGTTTCACCAACATCCCAGCCCTCAAGCATCATTCTGACCATAGTAAAAATACGTCGTCCCAGATGAGTGGCATCTGCGTCTACTGTTGTCAGCGATGGAGTGATCATATTAGCAGATTTGGTGTTATCAAATCCCATTACCTTGATTTCCTTACCAGGAGTCAGACCACGCCTCTTCATCACAGAATAAAGTGCGATAGCTATGTTATCATTAGCACATATGATAGCCTCGGCGTTGGGATTCAGATCAAGAATTCTCTCATAATCTTCTGTATATTCTGAAGTCAGATTTGTAGCTAAGACGCTGTTTGGCCCATGCTCAAGTCTGTAATAATCCAACATCTCTATATAGGCGTCATATCTCTCTTTGATGTCTACATTAGGTTCTTTGGAATTCAGCATACAGATATTATGAACACCGGCTTCTTTGACGAGATAGGAGATACCCTCTGTGATACCTGTTTTATTGTCAAAACTTACACTTGGGTATCCATCTATTTTTGAAGCGGCAAGAATGATAGGTATATTTCTTGCCTTGATAGTATTGATGAAATGTACCAGATTTGCTCTGGTGGTAAACGCACCTATACAGTCAGCAATGACTATAAGGATGTCTATATTTGTACTGGTTATACTTTGTTCGTTTGTAATATACTGATACTCGAAAAGATCAGGAATGTTTTTCATTTCGCGTTCAATATATTTAACAGGAATGACAACGAGATTAATATCGTCTTTTTCAGACTCTGCAATAACACCCCTGCAGATCATCTCATTAAATTCATCCATGATTCCGCCGATCAAAAGACCGACTGTAGTTTTCTTCCCCATAACATTCTACTCCTTAACCCCATTTGTAGCATTATAACATTTATGGGGCTTATTTTACAGTATTATTATGGTTTTTTTCGTGATTATCACTATGTATTTTCTCATTCTTATTTGATATAATGGTGAAGGTTATAAGAGGGGGAAAAATATGAATAATAGAATTGCTGTATTTACTAACGGATTTAGCAATGAATTTATAGAGCATATAGTAAGCGGTTTACATAAAAAAGCTGAAAAAGACAGTATGGATATTTTTGTATTTACTACCTATTGCAGTCTGGCGGCTCATGAGCTTCAGAACAAATGCCAGCTCAATATTTTCCATCTGCCTGATCCAGCTACTTTTGATGGGGCCATAATGCTTACAAATACATATAACTATCCTGATGAGCAGGAACGAGTATGTGCCCGTTTTCAGAGGGCAGGCGTTCCCATGCTTTCTCTTGAGGTTGAAGTTCCGAATATGTCCTGTATCAAAACAGAGAATTATAAGGGTGTAAAGGATCTTGCAACTCATCTGGTCGAACATCACAATGTTAAAACAATCATATATGTTAATGGTGCTGACGGAAATGTAGAGAATACC